>NZ_RZPW01001000.1:0-1824 GCF_003998455.1 Mesorhizobium sp. M7A.F.Ca.CA.001.08.2.1
TGCGCCGTCAAAGGGAGGGGGCTTCCATGAAAATCGGCATGTGCATGTTCTTGTGGACGCCGGCGGTGTCGAAGAAACCCGAGCCGCTGCTGCGCGACATCAAGGCAACCGGTTTCGATGGCGTCGAGATACCGATCTTCGCCGGCACGCCGGACGATTATAGAAAGCTCGGCGATCTGCTCGACCGCATCGGGCTGGAGCGGACTGCGGTTTCGGCCATGGGCGATCCGGCGATGAATTTGATCTCGGCCGACGCGGCAACGCGCAAGGCCGGTGTCGACTACATGAAATGGGCGATCGACTGCGCGCAGGCGCTTGGCGCCAGCACGCTGAGCGGCCCTCTGCATTCGACGCTCGGGTCCTTTTCCGGCTCTGGGCCGACGGCCGCGGAGAAGAAGCGCTCCGTCGGCTCGCAGCGCGCCATCGGCGACCATGCCGGCAACAAGGGCGTCACCATCGGGCTCGAGGCGCTGAACCGCTTCGAATGCTACCTGCTCAACACGATGGCGGACCTGTCGGAGCATATCGACGCCATCGACCGGCCGCACATCAAGGCGATGTACGACACCTTCCACGCCAATATCGAGGAGGCCGACCCGATCGGCGCCTACACGAAACACCGCAGGAATGTCGTGCATATCCATATCTCGGAGAACGATCGCGGCGTGCCGGGGCGCGGCAACATTCCGTGGACCGAAACGTTTTCCGCCATCCGCAAGAGCGGCTATGACGATTGGCTGACGATCGAGGCGTTCGGCCGCTCACTCAAGGATTTGGCGGCGGCGACCAAGGTGTGGCGGGATTTCTCAGAGACGCCGGACGCGGTCTATCGGGAGGGGTATAGGCATATCAAGAGCGGGTGGAAGAAGGCGGCTTAGGCGCCCTGGCCCATTTTCTATTTGCGTTTGCGGCGGTTGCCAGGTGGTTCCCCCACTCCGTCTCGGCTTCGCCGAGCCACCTCTCCCCCCTCCGGAGGGAGAGGAAGGAAGCCTCGGCCTGGGGGACACTCGGCCTAAGAGGACAGGCGTCGGCTCGGACAGCCTGGCGCTTTCCTCTACCCCGTCGATCGGGGGAGAGGTGTCGAGCGAAGCTCGACGGAGTGGGGGTCGATCCTTTGGCGCCGGTCGAGACGACTTGCGCGTCTGCATCGCAAGCCTACCCCTGCTCAGCCTGGATCCTGTTGTAGTCGTGGATGGTCCGGCTCAGCCGGCGGCGCAGGAAGTTGGAGATGTTGTCGAAGATGAAGACGACGAGCAGGATCAGCAGCACCATGTAGAAGACGTTGGCCCAGTTGGAGTTGGTGCGCATCGCTTCCCACAGCTTCAGGCCGATGCCGCCGGCGCCGACAGCGCCGATGATGGTGGCGCCGCGGGTGTTGGATTCCCACTGATAGAGCGTCTGGCTGATGAACACCGGCACCACTTCCGGCAGCACGCCGTAGCGCTGCACCAGGAGGCCGTTGGCTCCGGTCGAGGTAATCCCCTCGCGCGGCTTGTCGTCGATGTTCTCCAGCGCCTCGGAATAGGTTTTGCCGAGCGTGCCGACCTCTGTGAAGAAGATCGCCGCACTGCCAGCCAGCGGTCCCGGCCCGAAGGCGCGGGTGAAGAACAGCGCCCAGATCAGCATGTCGATGGAGCGCATGAAATCGAAGAAGCGCTTGAGCACCTGGTTGACCAGCCGGCTGGGCGTGATGTTGCGGGCGGCGAAGAAGGCCAGCGGGAAGGCGACGATGCCGCCCAGCATGGTGCCGAGAAAGGCCATGACGATGGTCTGCAGCAGCTTGGTCCAGACATCGCCATGCTGCCACTGGGCGTTGTTCCAGAT
>NZ_RZPW01001001.1:0-1823 GCF_003998455.1 Mesorhizobium sp. M7A.F.Ca.CA.001.08.2.1
CCCCTACTCCCCTACTCCCCTACTCCCCTACACATTCAGCAACAAATACTCCCGCTCCCACGGACTGATCACTTCCATGAAGGTCTCGAATTCCGCGCGCTTGATCGCCGCATAGGTCGCGGCGAACGACTTGCCCAGATGCGCGCAGAGTTCCTCGTCGCCCTCGAACAGGTCGACGGCTTCGAGCAGGCCGCGCGGCAGGTCGATCTCGTCGGCATTGGCCGTGGTCAGGACCGGGGGCTCGGCCTTGATCTTGTTGGTGATGCCGATCAGCCCGCAGGCAAGCGATGCCGCCAGCGCCAGATAGGGATTGGCATCGGAGGACGGGATGCGGTTTTCGACGCGCCGTGCCGCCGGATCCGAGCGCGGCACGCGAAACGCCGTGGTGCGGTTGTCATAGCCCCATTTGTTGTTGACCGGCGCCGACGCCGCCTGTGTCAGCCGGCGGTAGGAATTGACATAGGGCGCGAACATCACCAGCGCGTTCGGCACATGCTTCTGCATGCCGCCGATAAAGTGGAAAAAATCGTCGGTTTCCGAGCCGTCAGCGGCCGAAAAGATGTTCTGTCCGGTCTTCTTGTCGATGATCGACTGATGGATGTGCATGGCGGAGCCGGGTTGCCCCTGGATCGGCTTGGCCATGAAGGTGGCGTAGATCTCGTGCTTCAGCGCCGCCTCGCGAATGGTGCGCTTGAACATGAACACCTGGTCGGCCAGTTCGATCGGGTCGCCATGGCGCAGATTGATCTCCAACTGGCCGGCACCTTCCTCGTGGATCAGCGTATCGATCTCCAGGCCCTGGCTTTCGGAGAAATGGTAGATGTCGTCGATCAGTTCGTCGAATTCGTTGACGCCGGCGATCGAATAGCCGGCGCCGCCGCCGATCGCGCGTCCCGACCGGCCAACCGGCGGGGTCAGCGGATAGTCCGGGTCGGGATTCTTGCGCACCAGGTAGAACTCGATCTCGGGCGCCACCACAGGCTTCAGGCCGAGCTTGTCATAGGCGGCCACCACACGCTTCAACACGTTGCGCGGCGTGAACTCGACCGAGCGTCCGTCCTGGTGGACGAGGTCGCAGATGACCGCTGCCGTCGGGTCTTCTTCCCAGGGCACCACCGTCAGCGTCGACAGGTCGGGCATCAGTTTGAGGTCGCCGTCGTCTTCGGGGTAGTGGAAGCCGTTGCCATCCTCGGGGTAGCCGCCGGATATCGTCGTCATGAAGACTGCCGACGGCAGCGCCAGCGAGGTGTTGGAGGTGAATTTCTTCGATGGCATCATCTTGCCACGCGCGACGCCTGCCTGATCGGGCGTGATGCACTCGATGTCCTCGATGCCGCGCCATTCCAGCCAGGCGCTGACTTCCTTCCAGTTCTTGACGCCTCGTTGGTTTTTCACGAAGGCAGGCGTGCGGGCGCGTCCTCCGCGGCTCGACGGACGGACTTCCTTTTTTGCAGGCGGCATCATTCACCAGATTGGGTTGCGGATTGTGGAGTATAGCCGTGCCCTCCTATGGAAGGGAAGGGGAGCCGCGTCGGGCATTGCCCGGTGCGGTTGAAAAACACGCCAATCGGCTTAGTTTCGGCCGTCCCATTCCAATCGAGGCGTTCAATGCGGCGCAATGACAAACTGACGACGATCGGCTTCGACGCCGACGACACGTTGTGGCAGAACGAGCAGTTCTTCCGGCTGACGGAAAAGCGCTTTGCCGCCATGCTCGTCGACCATGGCGAAGCGGAGCACATCTCGGCACGATTGCTGGAGGCCGAAAGGCGCAACCTCGCTGTCTATGGCTTCGGCATCCAGGGATTTACCCTGTCGATGAT
>NZ_RZPW01001002.1:0-1787 GCF_003998455.1 Mesorhizobium sp. M7A.F.Ca.CA.001.08.2.1
CTCAATGAGGGCTCCAAGGCAGTCCAGGATTTCCGCACCCAGACCGACGGTCAGATTGCCACCGCCGTCGACGACCTGAACTCGCTGCTCGGCCAATTCCAGGATGCCAACACGGCCGTCATGTCCGGAACCCGTTCCGGCACCGACGTTTCCGATGCGCTCGACCAGCGCGACGCGCTTTTGAAGAAGATTTCGAACTATGTCCCGGTGTCGACCTTCACGCGAGGCGACAATGACATGGTCATCACCACCGGCGATGGCACGACTTTGTTCGAGACGATACCGCGCACGGTCACCTTCGCGGCGTCGGCAGGCTATACCGCGGGTGCCGCTGGCAATGCCGTCTACATCGACAACGTGCCGATCTCGGCGGGTGCCGGCGGCAACACCAGCGCCAGCGGCACGCTTGCCGGCCTGCTGCAATTGCGCGACGGTGTCGCCTCGACCATGCAGAGCCAGCTCGACGAGACGGCGCGTGGCCCGATCACCGCTTTTGCCGAGACCGCACCCTCGATGGCCAATGCCGCCGGCCTGTTCACCTGGTCGGGCGCGCCGGCCGTGCCGGCCGCGGGCACGCTGGTCACCGGCCTTGCCGCATCCATCAGCGTCAACGCAGCGATGGACCCGAGCACCGGCGGCAACCCGACGCTGCTGCGCGACGGCGGCGCCAACGGTGCGGCCTATGTCGCCAACACGGGCGGCGGTGCATCCTATTCCACCCTTCTCGTTGCCTATGGCGACCGGCTCGACCAGCCGATGACTTTCGACCCCGCCGCCGGGGTTTCTGCAACGTCCAGCGTGTCCGACTACGCCGCCAATTCGATCGGCTGGTTCGAGGGCGTGCGCCAGCAGGCTTCGACCGCCTCCGACGCCAAGGAAGCACTGGCATCGCGCAGCGCCGAGGCGCTGTCCAACGCGACCGGGGTCAATGTCGACCAGGAAATGTCGCTGCTGCTCGACCTCGAACACACCTACCAGGCATCGGCCCGGATGATGAAAACCGTCGACGACATGATGACGGCCTTGCTCAACGCGGTGGGATAATTCCATGACTTCAGTCTCCTCGGCCGCAATCTCCAATGCCATGCGCTCCCAGCAGATGCGCATGCAGGCCGAACTCGTCAAAGCCACCAAGGAATCCTCGACGGGCAGGGTCGCCGATGTCGGCCTGGCTCTCGGCGGGCGCACCACCCAGGCCGTCACCTTCCAGCGCGACCTTGACCGGCTCAACGTCATCATCGATTCCAACGGCCTGGTCGGCGCCCGGCTTTCCTCGACGCAGACCTCGCTTGGTCAGCTCTCCACCGCGGCGCAGACCTTCCTGTCCGCCCTGACCACCGCTTCCTCGAGCGACTCGTCCAACAGCCTCACCCGGGACTCCGGCAAGGCGACCATCCAGCAGCTGACCTCGATCCTCAACACCAGCGTCAATGGTGAATATCTGTTTGCCGGCACCAACACAGACGTCAAGCCGATCAACGATTTCACGGCTGCCGGCTCTCCTGCCAAGGCTGCGTTCGATACCGCTTTCCTCACCAATTTCGGTTTCACCCAGGACGACCCGGCAGCGGCCAATATCACGGCTGCCCAGATGGACGATTTCATCACCAATGATGTGGCGCCGCAATTCGCGGGCGCGGGTTGGCAGGGCAACTGGTCGAACGCCACCGACCAGCAGATCGTCAGCCGCATCGCACTCAACGAAACCACACCGACTTCGACCAGCGCCAACAGCGATGGCATTCAGAAACTCGCCATGGCCGCAGCCATGGTCAGCAGCCTGATGT
>NZ_RZPW01001003.1:0-1821 GCF_003998455.1 Mesorhizobium sp. M7A.F.Ca.CA.001.08.2.1
GGGTTGGGGAATACTGAAGGACGCACGCCTCTACCAGCTCATCCGACAAACCGGGCCGATCGCGGATCGAACCTTCGAGATCGAATTCTACGAAGAGGGAGTGCGGGCCTATGCCTTCACTTTCGGATAGCAGCAGGCCGTTCTTATCGAGTTCCCCAGCCGCGCCACTGCGGTGACTTGGTATAACTCGGCGGAATGTCGAGCCACCTTGCCGCTCCGCACATTGCGCGTCCCAGTCCTCAATTGCCGCGTCATGGAACCAGTAATTTCAAGCGGCGCATTCGTCTGGCGCTGAGACCAAAGTATTGACAACACTATCGTACAATAGATCGATCTAAATAACTGGGCTTATAAGCGATCTTCATCCGATTCAGCAGTTTTGTGGACAGGAGTTCGGATTATGATACTGAGGTCTCTCATCACGCAGCCGGCATCAATCTTTCGCGAATTCGTTGCACCTCGCTATCGGCCTGAACTCCACTACATGCGCGGTCCCGGTCCAGCCTACACGCGTCGCGCGGTCATGGTCGGGGCGAGAAGTGGTTCTGTAGACTGTAATCTCTGGCCGCTCTGCCGTTGTCATATCGGTTGCGCCATTGACACCCGCAGCAAGCCCGCACCCAGCGGGGCTGTCGCAGGCATGACGCTGCTGGCCCTGGTCGCCGCAGCACTGATCGCTGCTACACTGGTCGGCGTAAGGGCGTACCTCCTGACATCCGATGCGATGGCGCACGATGTGTCGCCATCCGCTACGCACCCGCAGGGATGGTCTTATCCTTCTCTTGTCGGCCCGGGTACAATTGCCGAGAAGTCGCTGACAGCGATGGAGCGGAGCCCGAAGGATATGTCGTCGAGGAGATGGGCGAACTGATCACCTACGCAGGAGGTTGGCAGACGGTCGTCGTCGTGCGCGCCGCATCCTTTCGCAGATACACTCTCGAAGCTTCCGACTATGAGCGCAAGCGGATCGCCGAACCCGCCGTCAGCAAGCGCCCTAAGAGTGGGGAACATGGCGCGAGAATCGGGCACCCAATGTTTCCCTTAGTGTTGCATCCGCGATGTCCGCTTCTGGAGGGCGGCAGGGGCCAGCGGAATGACCTAGATTAGGCGCAAAGCTGACGCCAACGCCGGCGCTTGGAAATGTCGATTAGACTAGCTAAGGGGAAAATGGAACAGCACGGTATTTCCGCAGCGCATCAAGTAAAGTCCAATCTCATCCGAGCTCATGGACCGCTACGCCCGGCACTACAGTCTTGGCGATCTCGCACAGGTGCTGGTGATGTGTCAGGTAGATTACCTGTCCTGCACTTGCCATCTCCCCAAACAACCTGAAAACCTCCTCCGACCGGACATGGTCGAAGGTCTCCATGATGTCGTCGGCGATGAATGGTACTGCGGGTCGAAACTGTGCGAACTCGTAATACCCGGCAAGCCTGAGCGCCAGGTAGAGCTGAAAACGTGCCCCTTTTGACAGCGCGTCGGCGACCTTGGATTGCCCGTCGCGCTGCAACGCGATGAGCACTTCCCCACCCTTCACGGGCTGGGTTGTCAGGCCAGAGTACTGGCCGCGCGTCATGAGAGCGAATGCGTCCGATGCGCGCTCCATCATCCCGGAGCGATGACGTTCACGGTAGACGCGCAAAGCATTGCCAGCCGACATTATTCCCAATTTCAGCTCGATATAGCGGACGGCCTTTTCCTCGATTTCCAGAAGGACGGTGCGCCGTTCGGCATCTATGCGGGCAACAGCACTGTCGCCGCCAATAGCGTCCAGCTTGTCGGTCGCGCGCGTCTGCCGAATGAGCTGGTGCTGTATTGCCT
>NZ_RZPW01001004.1:0-1819 GCF_003998455.1 Mesorhizobium sp. M7A.F.Ca.CA.001.08.2.1
AAACCTGCTCCAAAGCCGCCGGAACCGACACCTGAAAAGAAGGCTGAAAAGCCGCCTGAACAAAAGCCGCCGCCGCCGAAACCGCCAGACGACCAGGTTCTGAAGCGCGTTTTCCAGTACGGCCAGAAAGATACCGGGCCGGAGAAATCGCTCGACGGAAGCAGCGCTAAACCCAACACGCCGTCGCCGGCCAAGGATGAGGCTGCAAAGCCGCCTGTCGCGCCGACACCCGCGCCGACGGAGCCCGCCCCGGCTGCAACGCCACAGCAGAAGGCAGACCCCAGCAAGCCTGACGAGAAGCCGGCCACCGTTGCGCCGGACGAAAAGCCCGCGCAAAGCGAGGAAAAGCAGGCGACCGAGGACACCGACAAACAGCAGCCGGACAAACAAGAACTCGCACCGCAACCTGACGAAAAGCAAGCCGTCGTGACGCCAAAGCCATTGACGGCTGAGACCGGTGACAAGCCGGCGCCTCCAGCTTCGACTGGAAAGGCAAAGTCCAAACCTGCCAAGACAATGACGTTCAAACCCGCAAGAGCTTTCAAAGCGCCGATCGGGAATGCTGGAAGGTCAAATCCCACCAACAACGACGTTGCAGGATCACCAATCTATTCCGGCCTTCCGGGCGTCAGAAAGCTTTACTCGCAAGGGGCAACCGGCAATGCGTTCGCTACAAGCTCCATGGAGAATGTGCCGCGCGGTCAGCGGGTGGCCACCCTTTGCGTCAACGTTCTGAGCCGGGAACTGCAAAGTGCCGACTATACGGTCAAATGGGTGCCAACCATTACGCTGGACAAAGGCAATGTTCTCAATCCTCCGCAGGCCGCCTTCAGCACCAGAAACGCTTGGTACAACCTAAATTTCCGATGCGAAGTCGACGCCGATGCGACGAGGGTCCTGTCCTTCAACTTCCGTGTGGGCTCACTCGTGCCGCCTGGCGAATGGGCCAGCCGTGGATTCACAAAGTATCGTCTAAACTAGGCCGGCACACCAAACCTAGCCAATTGCCGGCTAACTTCTTGCCAGTCGGCGCAGACGAAATCGGCACCGGCAGCCGTCAGCCGCGCGGCGTGCTCGGCATAGGTATGGCCGCCACCGGTGTAGCCGATCGCCGTCATGCCGGCGGCGATCGCGCCCTGGATGCCGAAGGGCGAGTCCTCGATGACGATGCAGTCAACGGGATTGGCGCCGATCTTGTCCGCCGCGAAGAGGAAGATGTCCGGCGCGGGTTTGCCGTTCTTGACCATCGAGGAACTGTAGATCGCATCGCCGAAGAAACGCGCCAGCCCGGTCACCGCAAGGCTGTGGTTTATGCGCTCGACGGAGGAGGACGAGGCGACACAGCGGTCGCCCGCGAGCGCCTCCAGAAAGGCAGTGATTCCCGGTGTCGGCTTCAATTCCTGCGAGAACAGCACCTTGGTCTCGGCCCAGATGTCGCCGTCCGCCGCCGCCGGAAACTGGTGGCCGGTCAAATCTTTGATCCTGGCGATGATATCGGACTGCTTCATGCCGATGCATTGGGCGATGACGCTGGTGTTGACGCCGGGCATGCCGTGCTTTTCGTAGACGCGCTCATAGGCGCGGGCGGCCAGAGGCTCGCTGTCGACAAGAACGCCGTCGCAATCGAAAATAATAGGCCTTGGTCGCGCCACGCGTTTCCCTCTCGAGTCAATTTTCGCACATCGCTATCGGCAAAAAGTCAAATGTTCAATAGCACGTGCGTTTTTGGGGACGCGAAGAGCGGGCTCAAAGCTGGCGCAACGCATCGCTCGCACGGGAAGACCCGAGCGCCCGTTGCATGGCTTGCCGGGACTGCGCG
>NZ_RZPW01001005.1:0-1819 GCF_003998455.1 Mesorhizobium sp. M7A.F.Ca.CA.001.08.2.1
CCCCCCTCTGTCGACTTCGTCGACATCTCCCCCACGGGTGGGGAGATTGGCGCCTTGTCCTGCTTGGCCTCGGCTTTCGCTGGAGCAGCATCGCCCCCGCTTTTCGCGGCAGCGCCTGCATCCTCACCTTCGGCAGCGAGCACGGCGATCAGAGCGTTGACCTTGACGCCTTCGGTGCCGGCGGGAACGACGAGCTTTGCGACCGTGCCCTCATCGACAGCCTCGACTTCCATCGTCGCCTTGTCGGTCTCGATCTCGGCAATGACATCGCCCGGCGAAACCTTGTCGCCTTCCTTGACGAGCCACTTGGACAGATTGCCCTCTTCCATCGTGGGCGACAGGGCCGGCATGGTGATGTTGATTGGCATTTTGTCCTCCCGCCCGGTTCAGCGATATGTGACGGCTTTGACCGCCTCGATGACTTCGCCGACGTTCGGCAAAGCCAGTTTCTCGAGGTTGGCGGCATAGGGCATCGGCACATCCTTGCCGGCGATGGTGATGACCGGCGCGTCGAGGAAATCGAAGGCGCGCTGCGACACCTGGTTGGCGATATGGTCGCCGACCGAGTTCTGCGGATATCCCTCTTCGACAACGATCAGCCGGTTGGTCTTCTTGACCGAGGCGATGATGGTGTCGAGATCGAGCGGCCGGATCGTGCGCAAGTCGATGATCTCGGCATCGATGCCCAAGCCGCGCAGCTCGGCTTCCGCCTTGACCGCATAGGTCATGCCGATGCCGAAAGAGACGATGGTGACGTCCTTGCCGGTCTTGTGGATGCGCGCCTTGCCGATCGGCAGCACGAAATCATCCAGCTTCGGCACGTCGAAGGACTGGCCATAGAGGATCTCATTCTCGAGGAAGATGATCGGATTGGGATCGCGGATCGCCGCCTTCAACAAGCCCTTGGCGTCGGCGGCGGTGTAGGGCATCACCACTTTCAGGCCCGGAATGTGGCTATACCAGGCGGCGTAGCACTGCGAGTGCTGCGCGGCGACGCGTGCGGCAGCGCCGTTCGGTCCACGGAAAACGATCGGCGCACCCATCTGGCCGCCCGACATGTAGAGCGTCTTGGCGGCGGAGTTGATGATCTGGTCGATCGCCTGCATGGCGAAGTTGAAGGTCATGAACTCGACGATCGGCTTCAGGCCGGCCATCGCCGCGCCGACGCCGACGCCGGCAAAGCCATGCTCGGTGATCGGCGTGTCGACGACGCGCCGCGGCCCGAATTCCTGCAGCAGCCCTTGCGTGATCTTGTAGGCGCCCTGGTATTCGGCGACCTCCTCGCCCATGACGAAGACATCGCCGTCGCGGCGCATTTCCTCGGCCATCGCATCGCGCAGCGCTTCGCGCACCGTGGTCGAGACCATCTCCGTGCCGGCCGGAATGTCCGGATCGGCGGCGATTTCCGTCTTCGGTGCAGCAGCCACCGGCGCGGCAGCCGGTTTTGCGGCCTCCGCCTTGTCCTCCGCCGCGGCTGGAGCCTCTGCCTTTGCCGGTGCTTCCGCCTTGGCGGGAGCCGAGGACTTGCCGATATCGCCGGCACTTTCGCCGTCCTGCAGCAAAACGGCAATCGGTGTGTTGACCTTGACGCCTTCGGTGCCGGCGGCGATCAGGATCTTGCCAAGCGTGCCTTCGTCGACGGCCTCGACTTCCATCGTCGCCTTGTCGGTTTCGATCTCGGCGATGACGTCGCCGGCGACGACCTTGTCGCCCTCATTCTTCAACCACTTGGAAAGATTGCCCTCTTCCATGGTCGGCGAGAGAGCGGGCATGAGAATTTCGATCGGCATGTCCTTGCCCTCCCGTTACAATACGATAT
>NZ_RZPW01001006.1:0-1816 GCF_003998455.1 Mesorhizobium sp. M7A.F.Ca.CA.001.08.2.1
TACCTGAAAGCTGACATGGCCCCGCCCCTTCTCAACCTCGACGGGATAAAACTGACTTTCGGCGGCACGCCGCTGCTCGATGGCGCCGCCTTGACCGCCTCGGCCGGCGACAAGATCGCACTGGTCGGCCGCAACGGGTCCGGCAAGTCGACGCTGCTGAAGATCGCCGCCGGCCTGATCGAGCCGCAGGATGGCGAGGTGTTCCGCCAGCCTTCGGCGACCGTCCGCTATCTGCCGCAGATGCCCGACATGGAGGGTTTTGCCACTGTCCGCGCCTATGTCGAGGCCGGACTAGGCCCAGCCGACGATCCGTACCGCGCCAGCTATCTGATGGAGCATCTTGGACTGTCGGGCGAGGAACGTCCGAACGACCTGTCGGGCGGCGAGGCGAGGCGCGCCGCCCTTGCCCGCGTCATGGCGCCCGAGCCCGATATCCTGCTGCTCGATGAGCCGACCAACCATCTCGACCTCTCGGTCATCGAATGGCTGGAAGAAGAACTCATCCGCACCTCCTCGGCACTGATCGTCATCTCGCACGACCGCCGCTTCCTCGAGCGCGTGTCGCGCGCCACCGTCTGGCTCGATCGCGGCCAGACCCGCAGGCTAGACAAGGGCTTCGGCCATTTCGAGGAATGGCGCGACCTGGTGCTAGAAGAGGAAGAGCGCGAGCAGCACAAGCTCGGCCGCCAGATCGTGCGTGAGGAGCATTGGCTGCGCTACGGCGTGACGGCGCGGCGCAAGCGCAACATGCGCCGTCTCGGCGAATTGCAGACCATGCGCCAGCGTTTTCGCGGCCATCGCGGCGCCGAAGGGTCGGCGACCATGGTGGCGAGCGACGCCAACGAGTCCGGCAAGCTGGTGATCGAGGCCAAAAATATCGAAAAGAGCTTTGGCGATCTCACCGTGGTCAAGGGGTTTTCGACCCGCATCCAGCGCGGCGATCGCGTTGGCCTGGTCGGGCCGAACGGCGCTGGCAAGACCACGCTCTTGAAGATGTTGACCGGCGAGATGAAGCCGGACGCCGGTTCGGTGCGGCTCGGCACCAATCTGGAGATCGCCACGCTCGACCAGAAGCGCGAGGCGGTCGACCCGCAGGAGACGCTGGCGCAGTACCTCACCGATGGGCGCGGCGAGAACCTCGTCATCAATGGCGAGCAGCGCCACGTCGTCTCCTACATGAAGGATTTCCTGTTCAAGCCGGAGCAGGCGCGCACCCCGGTGCGCGAACTATCCGGCGGCGAGCGGGCGCGGCTCTTGCTGGCGCGCGTACTGGCGCGGCCGGCAAACCTTCTGGTGTTGGATGAGCCGACCAACGATCTCGACATGGAGACGCTGGAACTGCTGCAGGAGCTGGTTGCCGGTTTTGCCGGCACAGTCATCCTGGTCAGCCACGACCGCGATTTCCTCGACCGCACCGTGACCAGCCTGATCGCGCCGGATGGTGAAGGCCGCTGGATCGAATATGCCGGCGGCTATTCCGACATGCTGGCGCAGCGCGGCGGCACCAGGCTGGACGACCGCAAGGCGCGCGCGAAAGCCGAAAGCGGCGAAGCGCCAGCACCCGGCAAAAGCGAGGCCACTGCGCCAAAGGGACCAGCGAAGAAACTGTCGTTCAAGCAGAAGTTCGCGCTGGAATCGCTGCCCAAGAAAATCGAGGCTGTGATGGCGTCGATCTCAAGGCTGGAGAACAACATCGCCGATCCCGCCTATTACGAGCGCGACCCCGCCTCCTTCCAGAAAACCATCGCCGCCCTCGACAAGGAGCGCGCCACGCTGGCCGCGTTTGAAGAGGAGTGGCTGGAGCTGGAGATGCTGC
>NZ_RZPW01001007.1:0-1813 GCF_003998455.1 Mesorhizobium sp. M7A.F.Ca.CA.001.08.2.1
AGGGCCAGTGCGCACGCCGCCGACAGCGCCGTCACGATGCCGGGCACGACGAAGCCCGACAGCGACCAGGCAAACAAAAGCGAACTGGACAGCGCCACCATGTCGTCCTTGCCGGCGCGGTCGGCGGCGTGCGCACTGGCCAGCGAATAGATCGATTCCGAAGCGCCGTCCCACACGATGTAGATCACAACCAACGCGGCCAGCGCGCCGCCATCGAACCCGAGTGCAAACAGGCCGGCGACCATGGCGAGCGCGGATGCGGCGATCAGCACATAGCGGCGGTCGGTTCGGTCGGAAATCCAGCCAAGCGGGATCTGCAGGATCAGCGTGCCGAGAGGCATCGCCGAAAGCAGCAGCGCCACGTCGGCCTGGCTGTAGCCCTTGGCCGTGGCGTGGATCGGTGCGAAGCCAGCAATCGACATCGACAGGCCGCCGACGGCAAGCATGCCGGCGACGCCGACCGGTGAAACCCGCCAGGCACGGCGCAGCGCCACCGAGGCCGCCTGCGGCGCCGGCGGCTGGGCAAGTTTGGTCATCCCGACAGGGAGGATCGACAGCGCGGTGAAGACGATGCCGATCAGCGGCGCATCCGCTGTCCTGATATCGACCAGCGCTAGCGTCGCGTAGCCGACGCCGAGCCCGGCGACATAGGCAACGTAGAAGAAAGCCATCACCCGGCCGCGGATGGCGTTGGCAACGGCATCGTTCAGCCAGCTCTGCGCGACGATGAACAGGCCGCATATGGCAAAGCCGTAGAGCGCGCGGGCGGCTATCCACAGCAGCGGAAGGACCCCGGCGCCGACAGCGGCGTTGGCCAGCGCGATCAGCGCCGACAGCACCATGAAGGCGCGGGCATGGCCGACCCTTCGCACCAGCGGTCCGGTCAAGATGCAGCCGGCGAGCCCGCCGGCCGAAAGCCCGGTGATGATCAGCCCGGCCCAGGTCGGATCGAAACCCTCTGCGCCAAGCCGGACCGGGATATAGGCAAACATCAGCCCGTTGCCGACGGCAATCAGCGCCATCGACACGATGACGCTGGCAATCGCGATCAGCGGCGTGGGCTCGGCGCCCTGCTCGGCTTCGCTGCGGTTTTTCCTGGGAATCGACATGCCTGCTCAGGATTGCCCATGAAACGGGCAAAGGAAGCGATAAAAGCGACATGGCCGGGCGGCCGGGCTCACCCCTTCGCCAGCTTGCGGATCGCGCTCGATGACAGCGACGAGCGCGGGCCGTGAATGAAGGTCCAGGCCGGCGCCTTCATGCGGGCAAGCCGCGGCGCATCGCCCTCGTCGATGCGGGCATAGTCGAAGGTCTTGGCGACGACCGAGGACAGGAACGACAGCGTCGCGCCCGGGCGGTCGATGACGGCGATCGGGAAGGTCATGACGATCTCGCGCCAGCGCTGCCAGCGATGGAAATCGCGCAGGCTGTCGGCACCCATGATCCAGACGAAATCGACACCGGGGTTGCGCGCCTTGACCAGCGCCAGCGTATCGGCGGTGTAGCGGACGTGATGGGCGGCTTCGAAAGCGGTGACCTTGATCTTCGGGTTCTTGGCGATCTGTTCCGACAGCTGCAGCCGTTCGCCCAGCGGCGCCAACTCCCTGGTGTTCTTCAGCGGATTGCCCGGCGTCACCATCCACCACAACTGGTCGAGCGCCAGGCGTCTGAGCGCGATCTCGGCGACCAGCGCATGGCCGGCATGCGGCGGATTGAACGAGCCGCCGAACAGGCCGACGGCGAGGCCTTTCTCGGCGTGCGGCATTTTGAAATAGTGGGAGGGGATAGCCTCCTTACCCGCCCCCTTGTGGGG
>NZ_RZPW01001008.1:0-1812 GCF_003998455.1 Mesorhizobium sp. M7A.F.Ca.CA.001.08.2.1
GAAAGGTAGTGAAAGCGTCATCACCGTGGACCAGCTTGAGCCGGGCGCCGATGCGATGGCGCAGCAGGCTGCCGGGACGCTGCCCGAGGAGCCGGCTACATCGGCCATTGCAGCTCCGCAGCCGCCGAAGCCGGCGACGCATTCGAGGGCGATCGATCCCGAAATCGTCGCGCCGCCGGAACTGCCCGCCGACGGGCTTGAACGGATCGAGCCGCGCGAGCCGTTGAGCAAACTCGCGCTGGCCGTGCCGCCCAAGCCGAAAATGCCTGACGACTGGAACGGCACAAAGCTGTTCCAGCCGGTTGCGCCGGCCGCCGGCTTGATCGAGGCGAAGGGCTACTCGGTCGCGGTTTCCGGCATCGACATCGTCAGGCAGGACGAGATTTGCAGCGAGGACGGCAAGTCCTGGCCGTGCGGCGTCCGGGCGAGGACAGCGTTCCGCGCCTTCCTGCGCGGCCGCGCGGTGGTCTGCACGGTGCCGCCGCAGGGCGGCCGCGACCTGATCGCAGCCGAGTGCCGGATCGGCAAGCAGGATGTCGGTCAGTGGCTGGTCGAAAATGGCTGGGCGCGCGCCGCCAAGGGCGGCCCCTATGTCGAGGCCGGCGACAAGGCGCGCACGGGCAGGAAGGGCATTTTCGGATCGGCGCCCGATCTGTCGGGCATGCCGGCGATGCCGGCCGCGCCAGGCCCGGCACCTCAGGCGCCGGGTTCGATCCTGGAAGAGGTCGACGGCGTGCTCAAGCCAGCTGACCAGCCAGCGCCCGCTCAATGAGCGCACGCGTCTCGGCAACGCCATAGAGTGCTGCGAACGAGCCGAAGCGCGGGCCGCGCTCCTGGCCGATCAGCACCTGGTAGATCATCTGGAAGAAGGCGCCCGATACGCCGGGGCCGCCTTCCGGGCTCTGCTTGGAATGATCCTGATAGCGCTCGATCCTGCGTGCGACGTTGAGCGAGGCGTTCTGGATCGCTTCGCCGCTGGCGTCGGCGGGCAGCGCGCCAAGTGCTTCGTCGAGGGCTGCCAGCGCTTCGCGCTCGACCTCGTCGGCGGGCCGGAAGGTTTTCGTCGGCTTCACGAAATCGTCGAAATAGCGGATCGCATGGCCGACCAGCCGGTCGAGCTCTGGATGCGTCGCCGGCGTCACGCCTTGCGTATGACGTGAAATGAACCCCCACAGCACATCCTTGTTCTGCGCGTTGGAAGCGCTGACCAGATTGAGCAGCAGAGAGAACGGCACCGGCATGTCGATCGCGGGCGGGTTGCCGTCATGCATATGCCAGACCGGGTTGCCCAGCCGCTCCTTCCAGTCCTGGCGGGGATAGGCGGCGAGGAACGTGTAGTATTCATCCACGGCCCGCGGGATGACGTCGAAATACAGCTTCTTGGCCTGCCGCGGCCGTTGGTACATGTAGAGCCCGAGGCTTTCGGTCGGCGCATAGGTCAGCCACTCGTCGATGGTCAGCCCGTTGCCCTTCGACTTCGAGATCTTCTGGCCGTTCTCGTCGAGGAACAGTTCGTAGACGAAATGCTTCGGCGCCCGTCCGCCCAGAATGTTGCAGATACGGTCGTAGACCACCGCATTGGTCTGGTGGTCCTTGCCGAACATTTCGAAATCGACGCCAAGCGCTGCCCAGCGCATGCCGAAATCCGGCTTCCACTGCAGCTTCACGCGGCCGCCGGTGATCGAAAGCGTGGTCTCGGTGCCCTCGTCGTCGAAGGTGATGGTGCCGGCTTTGGCGTCGACATGCTTCATCGGCACGTAAAGCACGCGGCCGCTCTTCGGCGAGATCGGCAGGAACGGGCTGTAGGTCGCC
>NZ_RZPW01001009.1:0-1809 GCF_003998455.1 Mesorhizobium sp. M7A.F.Ca.CA.001.08.2.1
TCCTCGCAATCCGCACGGCTTCTAACGAACAAGATTGCGACGATCGGCAAGCTGATCGGTGATGCGCCGGCCAAGACAAAAAGGCGGATGTCACGTGACGCTGAGCCGACACCTCGACGCTTAATTGCAATCGGCGCCTCCGCGGGCGGGCCGGCCGCCGTTGCCGCAGTCCTGAGTGCGTTTCCCGTTGATTTTGACGGCGCGATCGTGCTCGTCCAGCATCTCGATGCTCAGTTCGTGCCGGGGCTTACTGATTGGCTGGGACAGCATACGCCTCTCCCGATCCGTCCGGCGCGGGAAAAGGATAGTCCTCAAGCGGGCACTGTTCTCGTAGCCAGTTCTGCGGATCATCTGGTTTTCAAGTCAGCTCAACAACTTGGCTATACGCCCAGCCCCAAGGACAATTTTTATCGGCCGTCCGTTGATGTGTTCTTCGGAAGTGCGGCGCAATGGTGGCCTGGCTCGGTGATTGGTGTCCTGCTCACAGGCATGGGCAGGGATGGCGCGCGCGGGCTAAGACAGCTCCGCGACAAAGGGCATCTCACGATCGCCCAGGATCGAGCAACCAGTGCAGTCTATGGCATGCCGAAGGCCGCCGCCGAAATCGGCGCGGCTGTTGATATTCTTCCTTTGAGTGCGATCGGCTCACGTATAATCGAAGCCTGCGAGCGCTCCACGTGAAAGGGCTCGTCCGATGACGCAAGAACCAGAGCTGGTCCCGCCACTCACAGACAACTATTCATCCATGGTTCTGCTCATCGATGATCAGATCATGGTTTGCGAGGCGGTCAGGCGCGCTCTAGCCAACGAACCCGATATTTCCCTACACTTCTGCACCGACCCGTTGAGAGCAATGACAGTCGCGGATGAGGTAAAGCCAACCGTTATCCTGCAGGATCTCGTCATGCCCGGCGTCGATGGGCTGCATCTGGTGCGAGAATACAGGAAGCATGCGTCGACACGCGCGGTCCCAGTCATTGTGCTGTCGAGCAAGGAAGATCCAGCCACCAAGGGCGAAGCCTTTGCTGCGGGAGCGAACGACTATCTCGTCAAACTGCCGGATCGTATTGAGCTGATTGCACGTATTCGATATCACACTCGGGCTTATCTGGATCACGTCCAGCGAGACGCGGCATACCGAGCGCTAAGGGAAAGCCAGCGACAGCTGATCAGTGCAAATCTCGAGCTTGAACGTCTGACGCGGATCGATGGCCTGACGGGCCTCGGCAACAGGCGCTATTTTGATGAATATCTGGCGGCCGAATGGAAGCGCGCTTTTCGCGCACAGTCCCCATTGTCGCTGTTGATGATCGATGCCGACAACTTCAAACGATACAACGATACCTATGGCCATATGGCCGGCGATGAGGTGCTCAAGCAAATCGCCCGCGTGATCCAGAGCGGTTCCGGACGCTCCACCGACCTAGCTGCGCGGTACGGAGGCGAAGAGTTCGTGGTCGTGCTGGTCGACACTTTACTGGAACAATCCAGTGCGATCGCAGAGCGGCTCGTCCAGGGCGTGCGGGAGTTGAACATACCCCACGGCCCGGATCGTGTGACCATCAGCGTCGGCGTTGCAACAGCGGTGCCCACCGCGGACGAGACGCCAAATGATTTCGTCAATGCTGCCGATTTGGCCCTATTTCGTGCCAAATCGGGAGGACGAAATCGTGTCGCGGTTCATATGTCCCGCAGCTAGACAAGCTCAACGTACTTCTCAGGCTAAGATGGAACTTTCTGAGCGTACGTTGAACGCGCCTGGGCTCGCCCGGCCTTCAAGAAGCTCTATGCCGACCAGCTCGCTTACTT
>NZ_RZPW01000100.1:0-12073 GCF_003998455.1 Mesorhizobium sp. M7A.F.Ca.CA.001.08.2.1
GCGCAGACGCCGATCAGGAAGGCGGCCGCCAGCGTGGTGGTGTCGTCGGCGGGATCGGGCATCGGCAGGCCGGCGATCCTGGCGTAGGAAACCGCCGGCAGCGTCAGATACGCCGCCGCAAGCGCGCCGCAGATCGGCGAGGCCACCATTTCGCGCAGCTTGTAGCGATGCCGCGACAGCGCGCGCAGAACGCCGCCGGCGAGCCCCGCCGCCACGACCGGTCCCTTGATGCCGAGCAGGTCGAAAAGATCGTTCATCATGGCCTCCAGCCGCAAAGTTTCTGGCCCTTTTCGTTGTGAGCCAGGATCGCCGCCACCGACGCGTCGGAAAGGGCCGCCGCCTCTGCCCTTGTCGGCCGGATGGGATGCCCGGCCGCGCAGAACGATCCGCCTGATGTGGTGCAGCCGGCCAGCAGCAGCGAGAGCGCTATGATTTTGACCATCTGGCCAGCCTCCCTCTGTTGTCGTCCGGCGCCCGGCCGGCGACGGCATCGTCGATCTTCTGGGCTTCGGTGCGCGCCGCGGCGTCGGCGGCATACTGCCTGGCCTTCTGGCTGGCCTTGCCCTTGGCATAAGCTGTCCAGACACCGGCAAGCGCGGCGCCCATTGCCAGAAGATACGGCCAGGCCTGGCCAAGCAGCGCGAGGGTGATTGTTCCCACCTCATGTCTCCTTGGCCGGCGGCGCGACCATGCCGCGCGGCCCGTCACGCACCGCGTTGATGATGATCTTCAGCAGTGCCAGGCTCCCGCTGATCTGAAGCGCGGTGCGGTCGCTCACGCCGAGCAGCGTCCAGTCGAAGCCGGCGAGCGCGCCGCCGCAGATGATGGCGATCAGCGTGTTGAGGAGATTGTGCAGCGCATTGGTGTTGAACCATCTCATCGAAACAGGCTCCCCAAAAGAGCGGCGACCTGATGCCGGAAAGCCGCGAGTGCTCCGGCCAGGAGAACGAGGATGCCGGCCGCGGCAGCCGCCTTACCGCCAGGCGCCGGCGGCACGGGCTGGATCGACGACGCCCCATTGGGCAATGTTTCGACCCTGGGTGGCGGCGCCGCGGTCACCGGTGCCGCGGGGCGCTGCGCCGACATCAGCAGGGCCTGAACCCGCACCGACCTGACCCGATCCGACCAGCCGCGCCCGAATGTCGCCCATGTCGGCAGCCGCTTGAGGAACGCCAGCCGCGCATCGCAAAGCGCATCGATGGTCACACCGGCCGGCTTTGCCTTGGCCGCCGCGACGGTGACCGGTCCGATCCGCCCGTCCTGCGCAACGCCGACGGCCGCCTGCAAATATTTGGCTGCCCGGCCAGGCCCGCTGTTGACGGCGAAATCGAACACCGCGTGGTCGACGCCATCGGGCAATTCGGCGCCGAGCACAGCGTCCCAGTAGAAGCGGCGATAGACGGTGGCGACCTGCGCGTCGCTGATCGCACGCAGATCCGCCTTCGTCGCGTCGGCCTTCACATAGCGGCGGAAGCTGGCAAGCGTCACGCCCTTCATGGTGGCGCCGCCGGGATCAGCCGGATTGTCCGACCACCCGCCTTCCGATTTGAGAACAAGCGCAAGCGCCCGCGCGAAGTTGCGGTCCATGGTGTTTCCTTTCTGCCCTTCCGGGCAGTTGTTCAGTTTCGGGTTTGGATTTGGTTGGCGTTGTCCGGCTTGATCGCCTTGCCGCGAATCGGTTTGCGGCTGTAGAACGGTCATGCTTCGGGGGTGCTGGGATGAGAAACTACGTCGGCGCGGTCCAACGTTTTGCCTTCGAGCGTCTAGCGGCAGCGATAGACCGACGATGGAACAACGACCCGCTTGGCTCCCGCATTCGAGCTTCCAAGGAAGAATACTTGCGGCTTTTCGAGATAGCGCGGCGAGTGGAGTATCCGGAGATTGACCGGCTGGAGGCCGACACCGGCTTCGCTATCGACCGCGAATGGCTCGACAATCTGGCCCTGCATACGCAGATCACCATCAAGAAGAGCACCTTGGCTTACCCGCACGGCCGAGTGCTCTACAGCCTTTTACGACGCGAGCTTGCGAGTAACCCGCGACCGTTCACCACCATTGTCGAGACCGGCACAGCGCGCGGCTTCTCGTCACTCTGCATGGCAAAGGCTTTGCAGGACGCTAGCGCTGCCGGCCACATCATCACTCTGGACGTGCTGTCGCATAACCATCGGTTCTACTGGAACTGCATCGACGATCACGGCGGGCGCAAGACGCGCGCGGAACTCCTCAAGCCGTGGCAATCTTTGTCAGATCGGATCGTGTTCCTTCAGGGCGATTCCCTTGTCCAATTGCCGAAAGTCGGAGTGAACAGAATCCACTTCGCCTTCATCGACGCGCAGCACACAACGAAAAATGTCTTACTCGAATATCGGGCTGTTTCTGAGCTGCAACTAGCGGGAGACGTAATCGTTTTCGACGACGTCACACCAGGGCAGTTTGACGGCGTCGTGGAAGCGATAGAGCAGATCGAGAGGCAGGGACAATATGGTATGCGTCGGCTCGTGGCATCAGACACGCGGGCTTATGCTTGGGGCACAAGGCGCCGATGAGCCATCGCATGCATCAATTGCGCGACGATGCCATCGGTCTAAGCTGAACAGCCTTGTGGAAGCGCCCAAAGAGCAGAATCCAGACCAAGATTTGAATTGCCATAAACCCGACTAACGGCTGACGTGCTTGGGCCAGCATATTTTCCAAGGCATTCCGGTGTGCATAGACACCAATGACACTGCCGAGAATGATCCAGAAGAAGAACCACATTCCCCTACTCTGGAGCGAAGCGCGGTGCAGCATTACAAGCGTAAGCCCGTAGAGAAGTCCGAAGATGATCACGATGGGGACGCCCCCCATCGCCCACGCTTGCCCCCACAAGCTGCCGGCGAGGCCATAACTGGCCTGCGAGAATATCTGGGTCTGCAACACAGTATTGAACCCGGTACTGTCGAAGCCGAACGCTGACGGCTGAATCAGGAGTTGCGCCAAGGTGTCGCGAACCGTGTTCCACCATGGGTAGGTTGTGTTCGTTCTGATTAGCCCCTCGATGTTTTCATGGGTGCCGAACGCTTCCCAGGAGGCGACCATAGCCATCGGATCGGAGCCGCTGGTCAGCATCACGCCGAATGGCAGGTCTCGCTTGTAGGCCAGATAGAAAGGCTTCATGAAGAAGACGACAGCGAGGGTCGCTGCCCCTATGCACCACATTCGCCAATTGAAGGCGGCCCTCGTTACCGGCCACTCCCACATGAGAACGACAGAGAACGCCATAGCCAGAATGACAGGAACGGTTCGATCGCCAGCAATGGCATTAAGGGCCACCATCACGATCAAAATGGTCTGCGTGATGCGCCCACCTCGCCCCCAGAATCTATCGAAATAGATGGATGTCAGAAGCCCGATGCCGCTCACCCACCGCCACACGACAGAGATAAGCCCTCCGACAGCGCCATAGATGTCAGCGCGCTCCATCGCAAACCACTGGAGGCCCGCACGGTTTGTCATCCATGCGTAGCACGCCAGAGAGATGATCAGCGCGCATCGGATGAACCACGTCACCCGTATTAGATGCAGTTGGTGCCTGGGGGGAGCCGTGTCGGCATCTGAGGACAAGAGAAGAAGCGCCAAACCGAATCCTAGCCAAGCAGCGGCCATCACGCCGATTGCTCCCGACGAAGCCGGCTCAAGATAGGGCACCAACCCTCTGGCATTTATTGGCCGGGTGTAGCCGATCAGCGCTGGCACAGAATAGGCAAGCAGGCCTATATATCCAATCGCGATGACGGACACCCGATTGTGCCGGGCTACAAGTATAAGGGTGGTCATTGCCACCATTGCCCACAGAACGAAGACCATATCTCTCGTTCGACTATTTGGATCGAAAATGCAACTTAGCCGATTCGGTATCACATAACGACAAGGCCTACAGCTCAAAATCGCCAGCCCAGCCGATTGCCGCGCTGACCACCCACATGCCTACTGTATAGGCCTCCAGCACCACGCGCTCGCCGGGATCGAGAATGAGATATTTTCCTGCACCGCCGCCCTTGATCGTGTCCGTCCCGCTGGGCTCGATGTTCATGACATGGGTTGCGTGTACTCCGGCAAAGCCGATCCGAAGGCCAGGCACGGCAGGCGGCAGCGTATGTGTCCACGTCGCGCCGGCGCCGTTGTTGTGGCAGAGTGCCCGGTTGTGAAGCCCAGACAGCGTTGTGTTGACGGTCAGATTGATCGGCACACCCAACGTCCCCTGTAGACCGGGATTGTTGCCGCCAATAAACCTGGTCACGATGCCGGCCGTGATGGAACTGCCGGTGCCATCACCAACCCATTCCGACATGTCGAAACCATCGACCAGCATTTCGTCTATCGCGCCGCCGGTGGTTACCCGAAAGGCAACGCCAATGGAGGTCGGGTTCTTCAGGGCGATGTCCCTGAGACTGGCTTTGCGCAGCCGTTGGCCCACGGATAGGTTGAACCGGATGCCATGCGACTGGATGTTTCCCCTGATGCCGGAAAGGCTAACGCTCGCCGGTGTCACTACGTTCGCAACGACAATGGCGTCGGTCGAGCAGTTCATCAACGTGCCCGGGCCGATCGCAAGTGGCGTCTGGTAGGGCGCGGCGATTACGGCTGTGGCACCTGACGTTCCGCCCGTGATCGTCTCGCCAGCCCGAAAGATGCCGGCCGAACCGCGCACATAGATGCGCCGGGCCGCGCTGTTTGCCGTTTTGGCAATCGCAGAGGTGCCTCCAGTGATTGTTTCAGCGGCCTGAAACGTTCCGCTCATCGGCAAGACCCTCAGCACGTTGGCAAAGAAGTCGACCAAGATGCCCGTCGCGCCGGATGAACCGCCTGTCACCGTCTCACCGAGTTCATACTCGACGGTTGAGCCGGCGATGACGATTTCAAAATGTTGGAACCGCAGGGTTCCGGTGGAGCCAGAGGTGCCGCCGCTGACCGTTTCGCCAATCGCAAACGATCCAACTTGCGAGCTGAGGGCGAACTGATATTCGCCGTTTGGCTCCAATTGCAGGGCTGTGTTGTAGCGATCGATGTACCAGTTATCGAGCCGGCCCGACTGAATCTGAACGCCGAAGACGTTACCGGCAGAACTACCGGAGAGCCGGTTGCCGATTGCCTTGACATTCGAAATGACGATCTCGCTGTTGGCGTCAGTCGCAGCTACGCCAATCAGACAGTCATTCGCCACCACGTTAGTTATGATCCCTCGCGGATCTCGCGCACCGGTCATCTCCACCCAGACACCGGCGGAGGGGCTGTCGAGATGTGCATCGGCGAAAACCCCGTCGACCAACACGTCGGTGGTGTTTAGATTCCCCGTATAGGTCAACACGACACCGTCGCGTTTGCACTTCGCCGACCGGATGTTGCGCACGATCGGCTTGCGGACGCCGGCCACGTAAACCGTGTCGCCAAACTCGCCGCCGGTTGGCGTGACGATGTTATAGCCGTCAATGTCCTCAATCGTCGGGCTGTCGACACAGAGCGCCATCACACCGGCAAGGCCGAGATTACGGACTTTCACGCCGCGGATTGTCGGCCGCTTCCGGCGTGCACCAGTGGAGAGGCCGACGCGAATACCGATAGAAGCCTGGTAGCCGGCATGTGATCCACCATCAATCGTGAGGTCCCCGTCTATCAGGACGTCATCGGCAGCGATATCGATGACGGGATGGTGGCCGGTAACGGCACCGACTGGCGCGCGCAGGATCAGGGCAGAGCCGCCCAGGCATTCGACGCGCTTCTTCGCTGTCGAGATCGTATGGTTGCCGTCGGTCTGGTAGGAGCCGTCAATCAGCACATGCGGATAGCTGCCCGCGAGCAGTGCACTGATAGCAGCCGTGGCATTTGTACCGTTACCACGCGCCCCGAGCATTGATGCCGTCACCGGGGTCGAGGCGAGCGTATAGCCTGTCTTCGTCATGCCATCGCTCAGCATGATCACCAAATCCCCGACATTCGTTCCATTCTTGCGGTACACAGCGCCACTGCCTGCCACCTGAGAGCTGTCGTAGAAGGCGGTGCGGATGTATGTGGGTGCTATCGGTGGGGAAAATGCCTCCGCCGTCGCCTTGGTCGCGAATTGCGGATCGAGCACGGTTGTCATGGCGCCCGTCGCTACGTCCGCAGCGGCCTGGGCCTGGTCGATGATGCCTTGCGCGGCTGCCTGGATATCCCCGACTGTGTCGTCGGACTGGTAGAACGACAGCACAATGTCGTCGGTGCCGATCACAGGGTTCAGCGTCGGCGGCTGGTCATAAGCCGGCAGGTGTGAAATCATTCGTTGAAGCTCATGGAATGATTCCCGTCGCACGGCCTTGTGGGAGAGGACGATGGACAGACCAGCCATGGCATCCGTGTTCAGGATGCGACATGCACCGGCCACGGTTTCCGGGGTGCGCAGCACCGGCCAGGGTCAGGCCGATCCGGTCATCCGCGTGCGTTCGCTGGGCGAAGCCATCCGTTTCGTCGCCAACGCCTACCCCCAATACGACATCGGCGCCGTCGCCATCAGCTGTGGGGATGTTTCGATCGGCAGCCTAGGCTCCCTGGAAGTCAAGGCGCTGTGGCGCGAATATGGCGAACGGCTGACGCAGGAATAGACGTTCGCCCGCAGCCTTTCTGGAGCGGAAATGCCGCTCGCGCGTTTCAACCCCAGCCACGGGAGCAATCGCCATGAATGTCGCCAACCTGCAACTCGAAGGCCTGTTGATGGCCGTCGCCTCGATCAACCGCCTCCTGGTTCAAAAGGGGGTGCTGACGGCAGAGGAAATCGACCTGGCCCTGCGCAAGACCGAGGCCGGCGAAACCAACCAGGAGCGGTCCGAAGGCATGTCCGCGTCCAGCCGCGACGCCGTCAACTTCCCGATCCGGCTGCTGGAACTCGCCAACCAGTGCCAGCCGGAGGCGGAGATGCCGTCCTTTTCGAAGCTGGCCCGCATGGTCGGCAAGATCAAGGAACCCTACAACGACCAGCTGTGAGCGGTGCCGGCGGGCCGGCGTGCGTCCGCAGTGGCCCGCTGCCCTCGCCTCAAGCCCTGCCCGGCCATCCCGAATTGAGCGAAAGCACCTTGCCCGGTCCATGCACGGCCGCAAACAGCAGTCCGGCCATGAACGAGAAATGGTCGATGAAGAAGCCGAACTCGGCCTGGTTGCCGGCCCAGTGGCTGGGTCCGTGGAAGGCAAAAGCGAGGAACAGCACGTAGGCGGCGGCGACAAGGGCCGCCTGTGAGAAGAAGGCGCCGGTCAGGAAGCACAGCACCAACGCGACTTCCAGGATCGCCGCGCACCAGGCCAGGAACAGCGGAAACGGAAAGCCGGCGGCGGCGATATAGCCGGCGGTGGCCGCCATGCCCATGAATTTGAAGGTCACGGCCATCAGGAAGACGCCGGCGAAGATCAGCCGGGCGATGAGAAGGGCCGCGGTCTGCCACGGCGATTGAATGATTTGCGACGACATGCTCGTTCTCCAGCTTTGCGGGTTGCTCGCTCCTAGGACGCACGGCGGGCGCCAAGTCCGACACGCCAGGCCAACTTTTCTCGACAGGGCGCTTGCCGCGGGTCGAAGCAGGCCTCGAAGCCTCGCACCCACCGAACGATTTTCGGTTTGCCGGCTGACGGTATAGTGTTGCTCGCTCAAAGGGGGAAACGGACATGGCCAAGGCATTGACCATCGACGCACCGCAGCATCCGGCGATGAGCACCGCCTACGAACAGCAATGCAGGGATATGCTGGCTCCGCATCTCGACGCCCTGCTCCGCAAGGTCGAGGCCGCCGGCTGGGACCGCGGACAGGCCTCCTCGGCGCTCATGTATCTCGCCGCGATGCGGCTGAAGCCGGCCTGACGACGCGCCGGCCCGAACGGCTCTCCCGCGCCTCGCGCGATTGAAACTTGTTGGTAATCACGGACGTGATATTGTTAGCCGGGGCTAATGCAGCGGTGTGCCGGTGCAGCGATTTTGGGTGGGCTGAAATTTGCGAACAAGCGTCAGGTTTGGGGCGATATCTCGTGGCGTGCGGTCGGCGACGCTGGAATGCAGCGGCTGCGGCGGCGCTGGCCAGGTCTTCCAATGCCCGCGCTGGACGAGTTCCAACGGCCATTGCTGCCCTGCCGGCACCCACCGGCGCGGCTGCCCCGGCCTCAGCGCGGCATGCTCCGAATGTGACGGCGACCACGCTGCCGACGCCGACCCCATGCGGCCATCGGCCTGATACAGGCCGGTTCCGGACTGGCCGTGTCGCCGGGTGGAACCGGCGGCGCCGATCTGTGTTATGTCGTGTTGATCGCGGGCGCCGAAGGTTGCGCGTTTCCCCGACAACAGAAAGCGAGGCCTGAGATGGCTGACGACAAGTCGAAGACGAAACAGGACCGCAAGCTGGTCTCGAGCGAAGAGCCCTACGAGGTTGCCGCCTTTGCCCGCAAGTACGGCATTCCGCCAAGCGAGGCACAGACCATCATCAAGCGCTACGGACCCTCGCGCAAGAAGCTCGACGCCCATATGGCGGCCCGCGGCTAGCCGAAACCATTTCGCCTGGGCGGCGTTGAAGATGCTGCGGGCCGTGTCAACCGGGCCTGGTGGTACGGTGAACAGGATGTCTTTTTCCCGGTTTCTCATCCTGGCCAACGAAACGGCAGACGAGCATCTGTCCCACCCGGCCCGCAGCGCCACGTATTGAGGGAGGGCGTCATGTCCGACACCATACGCAGGACCGGCAGTTGCCTGTGCGGTGGCGTGCAGTTCGAGGTTCACGGCGCGCCGTTGCGCGTCGGCTTGTGCCATTGCAAGGATTGCCGCAAGGCCGGCGGTTCGGTCTATTCGGCCTTTGCCATCTGGCCGCGCGAGGCTTTCGAGACCACCGGCCTCGTCAGCTCCTATGGCACGCGCAGCTTTTGCCCGACATGCGGCGGCCGCGTCGCCTGGGTCGACGACAACGAAGCCGAGGTGGCGATCGGCAGCCTCGACATTGCGCCGACCGATCTGGTGCCCGAATATGAATTGTGGACCTCCAGGCGCGAGACCTGGCTGCACGCTTGGCCCGGCGCCGAACAGTTCGAGCATGACCGCCCAACGGCGCACAACGCCGAAGCGCCAACACCGAGATCGCTGTCTGACATCGACGCCGAGATTTGATCTCTGGGCAAGGGAACCCTGCCCTGCCGCCGACGTTACCGGATGCCTCTCACGCATGTCGCCCGGCGACTTGCGGCAATCATGGAGACGACCGTTGAACGACAAGATGTTTCCCCGCCCCGTCAGGCTGAAATTCGCGCCTGAGCGCGAGCGCATCATCCGCAGCGCCTGGGAAGGCCTGGAATGCCTCGGCGACTGGCCGGCTGGCCAGGGACGGCGCTACCGGGCAGCGTTGCGCAGCTGCCGCGATGCGCTGGACGGCTGGACGCCGCCGGAAAAAGCGATGCGGGCGGTGATCGACGCCGCGCGCGAAGCAAAACTCCTGCAGTAATTGGAAAACAGGCTATGTCCGAGCTCATTTTGCCCACGCCGATGCGGATCAAGCCGCACGGGTCGGACACGATCCGCGACGTCACCACGCTCAGGGATGCCAGCGAAATCCTGATCGATTGGCCGCAGGCCAAGCGCGGCCCGTTCTACCAGGCGGCGCGCGAGAAGGTCGAAGCCGCATTGGAAACCCAGACAGGCGCCGCCGAGGCGCAGGAAGCCTTCGCGGCGCTCTGCAGCCACGCCGGCGTCTTGGTGCGATAGCGGTTTCCATAAACGGAAACAGGCGGGGCATCATGCCTCGCCTGCTTTGTCATTTCGTTGGAAGCTCGCCCTGGACAATCGGTTGAGAGGTTTCGAAGCCAAAACTCTTCGGCGCCAGAAGAATCAAGGCAATCACGATGGCTATCGAGGCAAGCAACGTGGCCGTGGTCGCAATATCTCTCACGATAATCTCTTCGAATTTCAAGTCGTGAGAGAAACGCTTCTGAGATAACGAGGTTCCATTAGCTTGCGCGATAATACCAGCCAGCGGCGTTTATTGCTTCGGTGGCTGGGGCGGCACTTCACCCGGCTTGATCACCGGCGTCTTGCCTTCGTCGGGGGCCGGCGCCGCCATGCCCTGGTCGCCCGTCGGGGGCGGTTTCAGCACGCCGCCGCAATCGTTAAGCTTCGCGGTCAAATTGCCGTCCTGCTGTCCAGGCTGCTGTTTTGCCCCTTGTCCGGTCTGAGCCCTGCATTTGTCGGCCTGCGGCGCCTGGCTGTCGTTCTGCTGCTGTGCCGCGGCCGGCACTGCCAGCGCCAGCATAAGGCCGAATGGCATGATGGCGAGAGTTCTCATCACTGCCTCCTTCTTTCTTTCACGGCCGCCCGCGGCGACCTTCCCTTCACAGGGACAACGCCTGTCGACGAAAAAGGTTGGCCGCCTCGCCGGGCGGCATTGCAACCAAATCCGTTTGCCGGCCGTTGCGCGTGCCGGAGGCGGTGATGTTCGACGGTTTTCAAAGCGCGGAAATCGACACCGGCGATGCCAACATATTCTGCCTGCGTGCCGGCGGCGGGCCGCCATTGCTGTTGCTGCACGGCTTTCCTCAGACGCATCTGATGTGGCGCGACATCGCGCCCGCCCTGGCCAGCCGGTTCAGCGTTGTCTGTGCTGACCTGCGCGGCTATGGCCGCAGTTCCTGTCCGGCATCCATTCCGGACCACGCACCTTATGCCAAGCGTGCCATGGCCGCCGATATGACGAGGCTGATGGAAAAGCTGGGATTCAGCAGCTTCATGGTCGCCGGCCATGATCGCGGCGGGCGTGTCGCCTACCGCATGGCGCTCGACCATCCGGGCAGCATCGACAGGCTCGCCGTCCTCGACATCGTGCCGACCGCCGATGCATGGGACCGGGCCGACGCCAGGCTGGCGCTGGGCTATTGGCCATGGTCGCTGCTGGCGCAGCCCGAGCCATTGCCGGAAAAGATCCTGTCCGGCACTGCCGAGGCGATCGTCGACAATGCGCTCGACGGCTGGGGCTCGTCGTCATCGGCGTTTCCAGCCGAAGTACGTCAGGCCTATGTCGATGCCTTGCGCGCGCCTGCCCACATCCATGCCATCTGCGAGGAATACCGGGCGGCAGCCACGCTCGACCGCGAGCATGACCATGCCGACAAGGCAGCCGGCCGGCGCATCCGCTGCCCGCTGCTGGCGCTATGGAGCGGTCAGGGCGCGTTGGCGGATTGGTACGCCGGCGAAGGCGGGCCGCTGGCGCTGTGGCGCGGCTGGGCCGACGACGTGCGCGGCCAGCCGATGCCGGGCGGACACTTCTTTCCCGAGGAGAACCCGCCGCGGACGGCCGATCTGCTGGCCGGCTTCTTCAGTGAGACCGGTCACGGCATCTCCCCGCGATCGGAATTACCTTCGCCTTCCCTTTGATGGGGTCGAGGCCGCCTCCTTCTGCACCTTGGCCTGACTGCCTTCATCACCGGCGGCAAGGCCGGGTCCGCGTTCGAACCGGTGCAGGAAGCCGGCAACGACCAGTACGATCAGCGTGCCGAACCCGGCCACCTGCCAAAGACCAAGGCCGCAGGCTACGCCGATCGCGCCCGCCAGCCACATGCCGGCGCCGGTCGTCAGCCCATGCACCTCGCCGCGCGAAAACATGATCGAGCCGGCGGCGAGGAAGGCGACGCCGGCGGTCACCGCCTCGACCACCCGGATCGGATCGACCTTGACGGCTTCCCGCGCGAACATCGGCGCATGCACGATCTCGATCGTCAGGATGCCGAAGGTGGCGGCGGCGACGCAGACGAGAATATGCGTGCGAAGCCCGGCCGGGCGGTTACGCCATTCGCGCTCGAAACCGATGACCGCGCCGTAGAGCGTCGCCAGCAACAGCCTTGCCGCGATGACCGGAAACGAGGTGTAGGTGGGATGGCCGAATTCCTCGACGAGCTGTTCCATGATGTCCCCTCCGAAAGCTTGACGCCACAACGCGGGCGCCGGGTCGCGGTTCCTGAATCCATCGCCGGATGCGGCAAGGGTGCGGCCGTTTTGAAATTGCATCTGTCGGGGTGTTGATGGAACGACCCTCAAGCGCTCAGGA
>NZ_RZPW01001010.1:0-1807 GCF_003998455.1 Mesorhizobium sp. M7A.F.Ca.CA.001.08.2.1
CTTATCCTCGGCCCATCCGGGCTTCACGGCCGCCACGGCGGCGACCGCCATTGCCGGCGCCGTCGCCCGGCGCATTGACTTGCGTCGGGGCGGCAACGGCCTGGCCGCCTTCGGCCGGCTTGTAATCCTTGTAGGTGCGGATCCAGTTGGTGCAGTTCTCGTCGGTGCCGTTCAGCACATTGGCGCCGCGCACGGCTTCCATTTCCTGCGGGCGCACCGGGTTCATGATGGCCGAGGTCATGCCGGCGCCGATCACCATCGGGATGAAGGCGGCGTTGATGCCGTGGCGATGCGGCAGGCCGAAAGAGATGTTGGACAGGCCGCAGGTGGTGTTGACCTTGAGTTCTTCACGCAGACGACGCAGCAGCGCGAAGACCTGGCGGCCGGCATCGCCCAGCGCGCCGATCGGCATCACCAGCGGGTCGACGACGACGTCATGCGCCGGAATGCCGAAATCGGCGCAGCGCTCGACGATCTTCTTGGCGACGGCGAAACGCACGTCCGGGTCCATCGAAATGCCGGTTTCGTCGTTGGAGATGGCGACGACCGGCACGTTGTACTTCTTGACCAGCGGCAGGATGGCTTCGAGCTTTTCTTCCTCGCCGGTGACGGAGTTGACCAGCGGGCGGCCCTTGGCAACCTTGAGTGCGGCTTCGATCGCGGCGGTGACGGAACTGTCGATCGACAGCGGCAGGTCGACCAGCCCCTGCACGATCTCCAGCGTCTGCACCAAAAGGCCGGGTTCGGTCTCGTTCGGATTGACCGAGGTGACGCCGGCATTGACGTCGAGCATGGTGGCGCCACAGGCTGCCTGCTCCAATGCGTCCCTGATGACGGTCCCGAAATTGCCCGCGATCATCTCGGCGGCCAGCTTCTTGCGGCCGGTCGGGTTGATGCGTTCGCCGATCACGCAGAACGGCTGGTCGAAGCCGATGATGATTTCTCGTGTCGCCGAAGCGACGATGGTACGGGTCATAAATTCTCTCCGCCGTGATATAAAGATTTCTTTATATCGTTGTCTGGTTTCGTTCAAGCGAATGGGTGACCGTCCGCGCCGTCAGTGCGCGGTCTTCACCATGTCCACCTGCGTTTCGGTAATGTCGTCGTGCAAGATGCTGTCGAGCCGGTCGGCGACAAGCTGATCGTCGCGGCGGATCTCACGTTTCCATGGCTGGCGGCCCTTCAGCACGCCCGATTCATCGACGATCTCGGCAACATATTCTTCCTGTCGGTAGGCCATCACGTGAACGCCGGAAACACCTGATATTTCCTTCACCTCGTTGATGATGTCGATGCAGAGCTGCTTGCCTTCCTTTTTCTGGTCCTGGGCGCCTTCCAGCCGCTTGATGACAGAATCGGGAATATGGATGCCCGGCACGTTCGAGCGGATCCACTTGGCCGTCTTGGCCGAGGCGAGCGGCCCGACGCCAACCAGGATGAAGCATTTTTCGGTATAGCCGAGGTCGCGCACCTTTTGCATGTAGGTGCGGAACATGGGCACGTCGAAGCAATACTGACTCTGTACGAATTGCGCGCCGGCGGCGATTTTCTTGCCCAACCGATGCGGGCGGAAGTCGATCGGCGGCGCGAACGGATTGATCGCAGCGCCCAGGAAAAGCTGCGGCGGCGTCGTCAGCTTGCGGCCGGACAGGAACTTGCCGTTGTCGCGCATGATGCGGCAGGTTTCCAGGAGCGACATGCAGTCGAGGTCGAACACCGGTTTGGCGCCGGGCTGGTCTCCGGCCTGGACGCCGTCACCTGTCAGGCACAGCATGTTGGCGACGCCCATCGCAGCCCCGCCCAGCAC
>NZ_RZPW01001011.1:0-1797 GCF_003998455.1 Mesorhizobium sp. M7A.F.Ca.CA.001.08.2.1
CCCATTGGTCGCGATCCATGCGACCTGATGTTCGCCGATCGACAAGACCAGCCGGCGCAGAAGCTCAACCGCCATCGGCATGTCGTTGACTACGCCGATTCTCATTCGTTGGCTTCCAATTTCGATCTCATTCAGTCGCCTCGCCAATCATGTCCACGACCGCATGGATCAGCGCCTCGTCCTGAAAGGTACTCTTGGTCAGATAATAGTCCGCACCGGCGTCAAGCCCGCGCGAGCGATCTTCTTCCCGATCCTTGTATGAAACGATCATTATGGGTGTGTTCTTGAGATGGGCGTCCTTTCTGATCAAGCTCACCAACTCGATGCCATCCATGCGCGGCATATCTATGTCAGTGACGACGAGATCGAAAGGACCAGACCGGACGGCATTCCACCCGTCCATACCGTCGACCGCCACTTCGACATCATAACCGTGATTGCCCAACATCTTGCGCTGGAGTTCGCGGACCGTGAGGGAATCGTCAATCACGAGCACGCGCTTGCGCCTGCTCGGCTCGGGACCGCCCGCAGCGCGCCGAAGAGCTCGAAATCCGCTGGACGACGCAAGCTTCTCCACCGATCGGATCAGATCATCAACGTCGAAGATCAGAACAGGCGAACCGTCTTCCATCAGGGCCGCTGCGCTGATGTCCTTGATCTTGGCAAATCGTTGATCGAGAGGTCTGATCACCAACTCGCGTTCCCCGAGAAAACGGTCAACGATCAGGCCGTACGCATCGCCCCGACCCGTATCCACGACGACGACCGAGAGTTCGTCCGGTTCGGATCCGGGCTCACCTCGATCCAGCACCTCGCGCGCGGTGACCAGCCCGATCTGTCGATCGTTCAAGCGAAAATGCGGTCGGCCCTGCAGCAGGTTGATCTGCATCCGCTGCAATTTGATTGTCTTGGAGATGGCGGCGAGTGGAAACGCATAGGGCTCCCCATCGACTTCGACGAGTAGTGTGCGCAGGACTGACAACGTCAGCGGCAGCTGCAGTTGAAACCGGGTTCCACGACCAAATTCCGAGGAAACGCTCGTGATTCCGCGGACCTCTTTCGTCATCGCCTGCACTGCATCGAGCCCCACACCACGGCCGGACACGTCGGTGAGGCCCGCTTTCATCGAAAAGCTTGGCAGAAACAGGAATGCGAGCAATTCGGTTTCGCTGAGTGTGTCAGCACTTTCCCTGGTCGCAAGCTGCCGGGCGATGACAGTCTCGCGCAGCTTCGAGAGCTCGATCCCCTTGCCGTCGTCCACCACGGCTATCTGCAGTAGCCCGGCACTATGCCTCGCTTCGAGCCTGATGAGCCCCTCTTCGGGTTTCCCCATCGCGAGGCGCTCCTCAGGCGATTCAAGCCCATGGTCTACAGCGTTGCGCAAAAGATGCCCCAAAGGGGCATCGAGCCGCTCGAGGATATCGCGGTCGATGCCGGTCGAGCCGCCTACGATCTCCAGTCGCACCCGCTTGCCAAGGGTATGACCGAGGTCTCGGACCGTTCTCGCATAATGTCGCACGCCGTCCTCGAAAGGCCGCATCCGGCTCGCCAACGTTTCATCGTACAATCTGTTGGCAAGATCGGTCGCTTTCCGATCCACTGAATCCAATTCATCGAGACGCTCCGCCAGGAACGCTTGGCTCAACCGAAGCTTTCGCTGGGCTGAAGCCAGCGCCTCCACCGCTGCCCCATCGTTTGAACCCGGCGGCAGCAGTGCATGAAGATTGTCGAACGCACTTGCGAGGTCCGATTGAAGGCGCTTCAGCCGCAGCAGCCCGTCGGCGAATGGCCTGAGCC
>NZ_RZPW01001012.1:0-1796 GCF_003998455.1 Mesorhizobium sp. M7A.F.Ca.CA.001.08.2.1
ATTCCAAACGAGTCCGACGAGCCTGAGCGCGAGCATCGTCCGCGCGTGCTCAAGGGCGGGTCGATCATCACCGGAATTTCGAATTCGGAAGTCGGCTGCACGCTGCGCAATCAACACGAAGGCGGAGCCGAACTGAAGATACCGCTGGAAGCCCGGGTTCCCGATCGCTTCCTTCTCTATGTGCCGCTCGACGGCATTGCCTATCGGTGCGAGGTCCGCTGGCGTCGCAATGACCGTATCGGGGTGCAGTTCACCGGCACCGAGCCAAAACCCAGGCTGCACTACGGCTGATCCATTCAGGCACGACGCTTTGGATCGTTGCCGCGTCCGGATTGCCTGGTGACGGCAAAATTGCCATCGCCGCACCGCATTCTATCCCCGTTATCCACATATGTGACACACAAGATGTTGGGGTCACAAAAGCTACGCAAACGAATCCTTGACGGCGCAAAACGAGTCGCCTTTTATAGGCCATGCGCTCCTGTTGAGAGTGCGACCGGAAAGTTCTGAGCCCGGTCTTTTTCCCGGATTATGTGCGTTTTGCTCGCATTTCCGCCTGGTTACGAGGCCGGCGGAAGCGTTGGAATTGTGGGGCGGTTGGGGTCGATAGGGACAATTGTCGGGCTTGAATAAATTGTCTGTTAATACTATATTTAGTGTTTGCAGGTAGGTTCGACGCTAGATAGTGTGAATTTCCCTCGACCGAGGGAATCGGAAAAAAATCAGTTTTGAGGGACCCGTGGGTTCGTCGGCACGTTGGACAGGCACTTCGCAAGGAGTTTGACCAGCAGGGCCGGCGGAGGCTGCGAAATGGAGAGCCGGCCGTTTTCGAACGCCGGCAGACGGCGGACATGCGCGTTTCGCATCGGGGGCAGAAATCCCTGGGGAAAAGCGCTACATATAGACAAAAGGGACCGGACCAATGCGCATCGAGCGTCGTTTCACCAAGCCAGGACAGTCCGCCTATGCGGAGATCGAATTCCGCAAGGCGCTTTCGGAGATCAAGAATCCGGATGGCTCGGTGGTGTTCCGCTTGGACAATATCGACGTGCCGGCGCAGTTCTCCCAGGTCGCAGCCGATATCCTGGCACAGAAATATTTCCGCAAGGCCGGTGTTCCGGCGCGCCTGAAGAAGATCGAAGAGAACGACGTCCCCTCCTTCCTGTGGCGCTCCGTCGCCGATGAGGCGGAACTCGCCAAGCTGCCGGAAGCCGAGCGCTACGGTTCCGAGATCGACGCCCGCCAGGTCTTCGACCGCCTTGCCGGCACCTGGACCTATTGGGGCTGGAAGGGCGGCTACTTCAAGGCGTCGGAAGAAGACGCACGCGCCTTCCGTGACGAGCTTGCCTACATGCTGGCCACCCAGCGCGTCGCGCCGAACTCGCCGCAATGGTTCAACACCGGCCTGCACTGGGCCTATGGCATCGACGGGCCGAGCCAGGGCCACTTCTATGTCGACCCGTTCACCGGCAAGCTGACCAAGTCGAAATCCTCCTACGAGCATCCGCAGCCGCATGCCTGCTTCATCCAGGGCGTGCAGGACGACCTCGTCAACGAGGGCGGCATCATGGATCTGTGGGTGCGTGAAGCGCGCCTGTTCAAATACGGCTCCGGTACCGGCTCCAACTTCTCGCTGCTGCGCGGCGAAGGCGAAAAACTGTCCGGTGGCGGCCGCTCGTCGGGCCTGATGAGCTTCCTCAAGATCGGCGACCGCGCGGCGGGCGCCATCAAGTCGGGCGGCACGACGCGCCGTGGCCCGACAATGGTCATTGTCGACGCCGACCACCCCGACATCG
>NZ_RZPW01001013.1:0-1793 GCF_003998455.1 Mesorhizobium sp. M7A.F.Ca.CA.001.08.2.1
GCTGTGCACCCGCTGGACCATGGTGCTGATGCGTGAACTGGTGGCCGGCTCGACCCGCTTCAACGATCTTCGCCGCGGCGTCCCCAAAATGTCGCCGACCCTTCTGTCGCAACGGCTGAAGGAACTTGAGATCGCCGGGATCGTCGAGCGCAAGGAAGTGCCGGGCGAAAAAGGCATCTTCGAATATCGGCTGACGGAAGCCGGCCGGGATTTGCGTCCTGTCGTCGAGGCAATGGGCTTCTGGGGGCAGAAATGGGTCGAGTCCCGGCTGTCGCTGAAGAACCTCGATCCGTCGTTGCTGATGTGGGACATGCGGCGCAATCTGAACCCGTCGCCGCTGCCCGAGGGACGTACGGTGATACAATTCCTGTATCAGGACCTGCCGGCATCCAAACGCTCGTGGTGGCTGATCGTCGAGAAGCACGGCGAGGTCGATCTGTGCTGGTACGATCCGGGTTTCGATGTCGATCTCTACGTCTCGACCGACCTGCACACCATGACGGCGATCTGGATGGGAGTGCTGACCGTCGAGAAGGCCGGCGCCAGGGTTGCCCTGACCGGCGACCAGGCCATCGGCAGGAAGATGCAGACCTGGCTCGGCCTCAGCCCGTTCGCGGTGGAGCCCAAACGCGCGGCTTAGGAGAATCGGTGCATGTTAGGCGCGCCTGCGGCCCCTGTCATTTGCAAGGTGATAGGGTTGCACGAGGACTTCGGCGGGAATTTTCCATTCCTTGTTCAGTTTGAAGACCATATCCAGGGTGAGTGCGCGCTTTTTGTTCAACACCTCGGTCGCCCGGGGTGATGATCCGATCACCTCGGCCAGCGCCTTCCGCGACAGGTTGAACAGTTCCATGTGCGAATGAATGGCTTCAACGGGATCCGGTGCTTCAATCGGGTAGTGCTTATCCTCATAAGCCTCGATCAGGGTTGCGAGAACGTCGAACCGGTCACCATCGAGAGAGCCGACCTCCGGCTCATTTTCAAAATATTTAGTGATTTCGGCGATCGCCCAATCGTAATCGGCTTCGGTTTTAATGGGTCGAATGTTTTCCATCACACCTTCTCCGGATCAATCTTGTCATACTCTTTGTGCGTGCCGACGAATTTGATCAGAACGCGGTGAAACTTGTAGGCGACGTGGACAATCAAACGATACTTGTTGCCGCTAATGTCGAAAATGATGCGATTGTCACCGACGAAATCGACTGTCGCTCCAAACGCATCCTTGACGTCAGCCGGGGTCTTCCAATCAGCATTCCCGACAGCCACATACCAAGCCGTCAAAGGAGCTTCGGCCTGATTGTGTTTTGCCCAAAAATCCTTCAGCGCCTTCTTGGCAATTATCTGCATGACCTGATATAGCAAATTCCCAAATTGGGAACAAGAGGTTTTTCCCAAATTGGGAAAGGCAAGTGAGGTTCTCCAGGCACTTGTCAGGAAACGGGTGGCGGGGCCGGCTTGTGGTGGCTTCAATGCGGTCATGTTCATCACCCTGGCCAAGAATCTGAAGTCCGCGCCGCTGCAAATCACCGACGATCCGCGCTGGGCGCGCATCGTCGCGCGCGACAAATCCGCCGACGGCGCATTCTGGTATTCGGTGGCGACGACGGGCGTCTATTGCCGGCCTTCCTGTCCGTCTCGGCGCGCCAATCCGAAAAATGTGCAGTTGCACGACACGCTGGACCAGGCCAGGGCGACCGGTTTTCGCCCGTGCCGGCGCTGCGATCCACATGGCCCGTCGCTCGAGGCCGGCAACGCGGCGATGGTCGCCGCTGCCTGCCGCAGGATCGAGC
>NZ_RZPW01001014.1:0-1793 GCF_003998455.1 Mesorhizobium sp. M7A.F.Ca.CA.001.08.2.1
GGTCAGGGCAGCAAGGGCTGCCAGGAACCAGCTGTCGAATTTCGCCGATATCTGGTCGGGATGCAGCAGCACCTCGCCATAGACGTCAAAGGCGGCAATGGTGGTGACGCCGGCCACCAGAGAAAACAGGATCAGGTTGATCGGCAGGCCCCAGATGTTGCCCTTGCGCAGCGATGCCTTGTCAGGCGCGTAACGGGCGAAATCGCAGAAATTGAGATAGAGCGCCGAGAAATAGGTGACCCAGATCGCGGCCACCGCAAACAGCGAGGTCCAGGAGCCAGGCGTGCCGGGCACGCCCGCATCCTTCGTCTTGTCCAGCAGCACGTCCATCGGGATGTCGCTGGTGAAGGCAAATCTCCCGGATTTGACACAGAGATAGATCGCCAGGATCAGCATCATCACCCACACCGCGGGGCCGGCCCAGTCCTGGAAGCGGCGGACCGTTTCCATGCCGTTCTGGATGATCAGCAATTGCAGCCCCCAGATGACCACGAAGCAGATCACCTCCAGGCCGGTATGACCGAGGAAGTGCGTGCTGGCGTTGAAATCGGCGAACCATTGCGTGCGGATCAGCAGCGCCACGATCGCGCCCGAGGCGGCGGCAGTCTGCGCGCCGTACCAGAAGCAGGCGACGACGGCGCGCACCAGCGCCGGTATGTTGGCGCCCCAGATGCCGAAAGAGGCGCGGGCAAGCACGGGGTAGGGCACGCCCGTCTTCACGCCGGCATAGCCGACCATGTTCATCAGCGCGTAGATGATCAGCGAGCCGATGCCTATGGCGATGATGAAATTGACGAAGCCGCCGCAGAACAGGAACAGACTGGCGGCAAGATAGTAGCCCCAAAGGCTGTGGACGTCCGACGTCCAGACGTTGAAGATCGAGAATGGTCCCCAGTTTCGAACTTTGGCCGGAGCCAAATCCTCGTTGTACAGATCAGGTGAAGCACCCTGTATCGTCATGGCAATGTTCCCCTTTTGCAGCACGCGCCCTCACGCGTTGGCCGCGTGCAGGTTAAGCCTGCCGCCGGGGAACCGACAAGCAACCTATTTGCCGGCTTTGGCCTTAAAGATATTCAATGAGAACTGCGATTATCGATGCAAGGCGATGGTGGGTCATCGCTGGACCACGGATGAGTCGAGGTTCGACGCGGGGATTCCAATCTGAAGCGGTGGCTCCCGACATTTTCGGTTGGGGGGCATCTAAGCGATTGCCATCACCTGCTTGTGGTCCGCGACTTCGGCGAGCAGCCAATCCTGAAACAGACCGGTGCCTGGCTTGTTGCCGATGCTGCGACGCTGATGCAGGTAAATGCCGGCCGGATAGGTGTGGCGGGCACGGAACGGCGCGACCAGCTTGCCTTGCTGCAGAAAATCTTGCGCCATCATCGTGTCCGCAAGCGCTATTCCGGCGCCATTGATCGCTTCGCGCATGATCAGGGTGCAATCATCCAGTGTTGTGCTGGATTTTGGCGTCGTTTCCAGAACGCCTTCCTGCTCCAGCCAACGCTTCCATCTCATGGTTTCGCATTCATGGATCAGATGATGATTGACCAGATCGGCCGGCGATCGCAGCGGCACAGGCCCCTCCAGAAGCGAAGGCGCACAGACCGGCGTCAAAAGCAGCGGGATCAGCAGCGTCAGAGCCGGACCGGCCTTGTAGACGAACTCGTCGACAATGGCCAAATCGAAGTTGGCGCGCTTGCCTGAAGTGGAGATCTCCAGATCCACCGACGGATGCAACCGGCGAAAGTTCGGCAACCGGTCCGCCAGCCAAAGGTTCAGAACGGTGGGCA
>NZ_RZPW01001015.1:0-1791 GCF_003998455.1 Mesorhizobium sp. M7A.F.Ca.CA.001.08.2.1
GCTATGGCATCGTCACCAAGAAGGCGGTCGCCGACAAAGTGGTCGGCGCGGCCGACATCTTCACCACCGCCGACAAGGAGGTGCCGACGCAAGCGGCGCAGGTGCAGAACCTGATCCTGCAGGGCTATGACGCGATCGTCATCAACGCTGCCTCGCCGGATGCGCTCAACGGCGCCATCAAGCAGGCCTGCGATGCCGGCATCGTCGTCGTCTCCTTCGATGGCACCGTGACCGAGCCTTGCGCCTACCGCGTCGTCGTCGACTTCAAGGACATGGGCAAGCAGGAAGTCGAGCAGATGGCCAAGTTCCAGCCCAAGGGCGGCAATCTGCTTGAAATCCGCGGCCTTGCCGGCACCTCGATTGATGATGCCATCCATGCCGGCATCCTCGAAGGCGTCGCCGCCCATCCCGAGTTCAAGATCGTCGGTTCGGTGACCGGCGACTGGGACCAGACGACGGCGCAAAAGGCGGTGGCGACCATCCTGCCGTCGCTGCCCGACATCGTCGGCGTCGTCGACCAGGGCGGCGACGGTTACGGCGCCGCACAGGCCTTCGCCGCCGCTGGCAAGCCGCGCCCGACCATCATCATGGGCAACCGCCAGGACGAGTTGCAGTGGTGGAAGGAGCAGAAGGACAAGGACGGCTACCAGACCTGGTCGGCGTCGATCGCGCCCGGCGTGTCGTCGCTCGCCTTCTGGGTGGCGCAGCAGGTGCTCGACGGCCGCACCGACATCCCGCATGACCTGCTGGTGCCGTATCTGGCCTTCACCCAGGACGATTTCGAGGCCGAGCTGCCAAAGATCCCCAAGGGCGGCGTCGCCAGCCACGAATACACGCAGGAAGACGCGATCGCGGCCATCAAAGCCAACATCAAGTGAGTGTCGGCCAGCGTTGCCGTCCGTATAGCCAAGCGAGTATCGTTGAGCATGCCCAGGGATAACGCTGACATCATCAGACTGAACGGCGCCGAAAAGCATTTCGGCGCCGTTCGCGCTCTGGCCGGCGTGGATTTTCACGTCGGCCCCGGCGAGTGCGTCGGCCTCGTCGGCCACAATGGCGCCGGCAAATCGACGCTGATGCACATGGTGGCGGGCACGCTGGTTCCCGACAGCGGACAGATCGGCGTGCATGGCGCCATCGAGGACAATTATTCGGTGTCGCGGGCGCAGCAGCTCGGCATACGCTGCGTCTTCCAGGAGCTGTCGCTGTGCCCCAATCTCAGCGTCGCCGAGAACACACGCATCAACCACGCGTCGCTGCGCGGCTTCGGTTGGCGGCGAAAGGCGGCGGATCTGATTGCCGCCAAGCTCGACGAGATCTTTCCGGGCCACAGCATCTCGGCGTCGGACATCGTCGCCGACCTGTCGATCGGCCGGCGTCAGATGGTCGAGGTGGCGCGCGCCTTCACGGTCACCCAGGACCGGCTCGACCTCGTCATCCTCGACGAGCCGACATCGTCGCTCGACGCGCACACAGCCGGCCAGTTGCTGGCCTTCGTGCGCCGCTTCGTCGCCGGCGGCAAAAGCTGCATCCTGATCTCGCATGTGCTGGGCGAGGTGCTGCGCAACGCCGACCGCATCGTGGTGATGCGCGACGGCAAGGTGGTTGTCGCCGACGCCGCGGATGCATTCGACCGCGACCGGCTGGTGACGGCGATGGGCGGCGCGGAGGCGCGCCAGAAGATCGCGGCGCAAATCGCTGCCGCCAAGCCCGCCGCCAGTCCGCTGAGGGTCCGGGCGCGCGATGCCCCGCTAAAGATCGCCAGCAGCAGGTCTGTCTGGCCATGTCCGG
>NZ_RZPW01001016.1:0-1791 GCF_003998455.1 Mesorhizobium sp. M7A.F.Ca.CA.001.08.2.1
GCGCGGCGATTCGAAGAAAATCAATGTCGCCGGCACGGCTTTCAGTGCCTCCAGCCGCGTCAGCCGCTGCCCGGTCTTCACCGGTAAAAATCCGGCGAACATGAAGGCATCGGAGGGCAGGCCGGATGCGGTCAACGCCGCGAGCGGCGCCGATGGGCCGGGGATAGGCACGACGCGAATGCCGTGGTCGAGCGCCTCGCCGACCAGCCGGTAGCCGGGATCGGACACCAGCGGCGTGCCGGCATCGGAGATCAGCGCCACGCTCTGTCCGGCCTGCAGCGCCGCGATCAGCTTCGGCCCGGCCTCGCCGGCATTATGCTCATGATAGGCTGTGGTGCGGCGGCGGATGCCATAACGGTCGAGCAGCACGCGCGACACCCGCGTGTCTTCGCAAGCGACGATGTCGGCGGCGGCCAGCGTCTCCAGCGCGCGCAGCGTGATGTCGGCGAGATTGCCGATCGGCGTCGCCACCAGATAGAGCGCCGGCTCCAGCGGCCGGGCCGCGATCTCGGTCTGCCCGACCACATAGCTGCGCCTGCCCGTCTCTGCGGTCACTGACGACTTCTCCATTCAGCCCTGTTTGGCACGGCTGACGCGGGCTTGCAAAAGCTGATGCCGATGTAGGGAATTCGCCTTTCCTTTGCCACAGTGGGGAACCAAACCGGCGTTGGCAGATTAGCCCCCTGATTCCGGAGGAGGACAGGATGGACAGCCTCAAGATACAAGACGCTTTCGAACCCTACTATGCCGGCCGCAACCGCGTTGCCACCCCCAGGGACAAGCGCCCGTCTGCCAAGACCGAGCACAGCCTGACCGAAGAGCGCGTCGCCAGCACCTTGCCGACGAACGTCAGCCTTTCCGACAACAAACCCGACAGCACGACGGAGCACTGACCGGACGATGCCCAATCGCTTCGATATCTTCATCACCCGTCTTGAAACGAAGAACGCACGCCATGGCGCGCAACTACCCTCGATAGGCGACCAGCACAGCACCCGCCGCGATAAGGGCGACGCCAAGCCAGTTCGCTCCGGACAACCGCTCGCCGAGAAAGGCCGCGCCAAACACCGCCACAAGCACGACGCTTAGCTTGTCGATCGGCGCCACCTGCGCCGCATTGCCGATCTTCAGGGCGCGAAAATAGCAGAGCCATGAAGCGCCGGTCGCCAGACCGGACAGGGCGAGGAAAGCCCAGGTCTTTCCCGAGATCGTAGCCGGCGACTGGAACTGGCCGCTGGCGAGCAGGATGGCACCGAGCACGATCAGGATGATGATCGTGCGGATGAAGGTGGCGAAATCGGAATTGATGTTCTCGATGCCGACCTTGGCGAAGATCGCCGTCAGGGCAGCGAATGCAGCCGAGAGCAATGCCCAGAATTGCCAGGAGGATACGGTCAGGTTCATCAAGGTGGCCTTCGCGGATGACGTCTCAACCGAGATACCGCGAAACGCGCGCCTTCAGAAGGCCAATCAACTCCAGATCCATGAATTCATAATTGTCAGGTATGTCGAGGCAGATCACACGCGCCTTCTTCAGGCTGGCCTTGAATTTCTTCTGCAGCTTGGTGCGGTGCGCCTTTTCCATGACGAAGATGATGTCGGCCCAAGCGACCAGCTCATGCGTCAGCGGCGTGTCGGCATCGTGGTTGGTTCCGGCCGAGGCCACCTCGATATCGCGGCGCGTTGAAAACACCTGTTCGGCGGTCGGGCTGCGCAAGCGGTTCTGGCTGCAGACGAAAAGGACGTTCTTCAAGGGTTAGCGCGCCAGATCGGCGACCACCGCGTCGAGCA
>NZ_RZPW01001017.1:0-1791 GCF_003998455.1 Mesorhizobium sp. M7A.F.Ca.CA.001.08.2.1
GGACACCGCCCCTTGTGAAGCCGCAATCAGCGGCCGTTATCCCTTCGCCCGCGACGCCACCGAGGATGTTGCGATGGCAGATTTCGCCAAATTGTTCGCCCCTGGCGGCTTGCTGGACCGGTTCTTCGCACAAAATCTAGCATCGCTGATCGACATGACCAGCCAGGACTGGACTTGGAAACAGGATGCGCGCTTTGGACGCGACCTGTCGAAATCGACCCTGAAAGACTTCCAGCTTGCGGCGGAAATCCGCAGCGCCTTCTTCCCATCGGGCGGTTCGTTGCCTTCGGTCAGCATCACTTTCACACCGTTCTCACTGAATGGCGATGTCGATACGGCGATACTCGATGCCGAAGGCCAGATCGTCTGGAGCAATCAGACGGGCAACGCGCCGAGCGCGGTCACCTGGCCGGGCGAGGCAGCTTCCGCGTCCGCCAGCCTAAGCTTGACGCCGGAGATGCCAGGCCGCGAATCCGCCATCAAGTTCGAAGGGCCCTGGGCGCTGAAACGACTTCTGGACAAGGCTGCCGTCACCGGCGACGACAGCAACATGCAAGCGCGCTTCGTGATCGGCGGACGCGACGTTACTTATGCTCTCCAGACAGGCTCAGGCTCCAACCCCTTCTTCCTCCCGGCCCTGTCCGGATTCAGCTGTCCCAAGGCGTTTTGAACAGGGTTCATCTGCTGAACATGGCGTCGGTCCGCTGACCACGGCGTTCAAAGCCTGGTTTTCCTTAGTTTTCGATACTTTAATGTTCGAGCCTGTGGCAAAGTGGCGCCAGCGAGCGTCCAAAGGTGCGCCGCAGAAGGACGCTTGAAAAGCGCTTGGTGGCAAATTGAATACTGTCGCCCTTTCCGTTGAGAGCTTCGGCGTGAGCCACAAAGGCTGTGTCCGTGAGCTCAATGAAGACAGCTATCTGGTCGAGCCACAAACTGGCGTCTGGGTGGTAGCCGACGGAATGGGTGGACATGACGCCGGAGAGGTCGCTTCCGCCAGTATCGTCGATCATCTGTCAACAATCGGCATTGCGAGCTCAGCTCCCGATCTTCGCGCCCGCTTCGAGGACAGGCTGGGCCGGGCCAATGCCGAGATCCGAGGCATATCTGAATCCCGCGGCATAACCATCGGTTCCACCGTTGCCGCCCTGCTGGCGATGGACGGGCGGTTTGCCTGCCTGTGGGCGGGTGACAGCCGCGTCTATCTTGTCCGCAACGCCTCGATCTCGCAGATCTCGAGAGACCACACCGAAGTTCAGGAGCTCATCGACCGCGGTATCATCAGCGCAGCCGAAGCACGCACGTGGCCGCGCCGCAATGTCATCACGCAAGCGATCGGCGTCAGCGACGAGATTGTCATCGATTTCCAGCAGGGAGAAATCATGCCGGGGGATATTTTTGTGTTGAGCACGGATGGTCTGACGGCGCATGTCACCGACGCCGAGATCGAGGCGGCGACGGTGTCGGCGACACCTCAGGCAGCCTGCGAGAACCTGCTCGACATGGTGCTGGCGCGCGGCGCAACGGATAACGTCACGATCGTCCTCGTAAAGATAGGACACGAGCGCGATGGCCAATTGCCTCCTCCATATCTGCATAGAGCGAAGGCCTGAGGTTGATGGGCTCCGACGACAAGACGCGCATATCGGGGGGCATGGCCAACACCGTCGTAGGCACGCAACTCAGCGGCATCTACGAGCTCGACGAACGCATCGCATTCGGTGGCATGGGCGAGGTTTACCGTGGTCATAATATCCAGACCGGTGACCATGTCGCGATCAAGATCGTCTTGCC
>NZ_RZPW01001018.1:0-1789 GCF_003998455.1 Mesorhizobium sp. M7A.F.Ca.CA.001.08.2.1
ACGTAACGATGCTTCGGTGATGGCGCCACGCGTGATCCCTTGACGCCAAGGGACCACCAAGTTAGGGCCTCTGGGTAATCGACGAACACTCGGCAAAATCAGCAAGGGCTTCCGGTCGATGGACATTTTTTTCAGCGCTGCCAGCCTGACCGCCCTGCTCCAGGTCATCGCCATCGACCTCGTGCTGGCCGGCGACAATGCGATCGTCATCGGCCTTGCCGCTGCCGGCCTGCCGGCTGACCAACGCAAGAAGGCGATCCTCATCGGCGTGATTGCGGCAACGGTGCTGCGCATCGGTTTTGCCGCAATTACCGTCAAGCTGCTGGCGATCGTCGGCCTGCTGCTGGCCGGCGGCATCCTGCTGCTGTGGGTCTGCTGGAAAATGTACCGCGAGCTGCGCACGTCACATGCCGATGAGCTGGAAGCGACCGAGGCGCTGTCGAATTCGGACCTCAACAGTGACCAGGCAGTCGCCGGCAAGTCGAAGCGCAAGACCCTTGGCCAGGCTGCCTTGCAGATTGTCGTCGCCGATGTGTCGATGTCGCTCGACAACGTGCTGGCGGTGGCTGGAGCGGCGCGTGATCATTTTCCGGTGCTGGTCATCGGCCTTGTGCTGTCGATCGCGCTCATGGGGCTGGCTGCGACCTTCATTGCCAAGCTGCTGCATCGCCACCGCTGGATCGCCTATGTCGGCCTGCTGATCATACTCTATGTCGCGCTGGACATGGTCTATCGTGGCGCGGTGGAGGTCTGGCCACATGTGAACAACGTGGTCGGCTGAAGCTGGCGGACATCCGCGTCTTCACTCCGTCGAAGCAAGACCGCCGTGCGTTTTGCCGCATCGCGGGCCTGCCCATACCAATGCCGCAATAAGTGTGGTACTGCGCCGGCAATCCTGAAAAGCCCGGAAACCCTCTATGTCCGCTCCCCGCGTGAGTTTTGTCAGTCTTGGATGCCCGAAGGCCCTCGTGGATTCGGAGCGCATCATCACGCGCCTGCGCGCCGAAGGTTACGAAATCGCGCGCAAGCATGACGGCGCCGACCTCGTCGTCGTCAACACCTGCGGTTTTCTCGATTCCGCCCGCGACGAGTCGCTCAACGCCATCGGCTCCGCGCTTTCGGAAAACGGCCGAGTGATCGTCACCGGTTGCCTGGGCGCCGAGCCGGACGTCATTCGCGAAAAGCACCCCAATGTGCTGGCGATCACCGGGCCGCAGGCCTATGAGAGCGTGATGGCCGCGGTGCATGAGGCCGCACCGCCTTCGCACGATCCCTATATCGATCTCCTGCCGCCGCAGGGTGTCAAGCTGACGCCGCGTCACTACGCCTATCTCAAGATTTCCGAAGGCTGCAACAACCGCTGCACCTTCTGCATCATTCCCGCACTGCGTGGCGACCTCGTCTCGCGGCCGGCGGCAGATGTGCTGCGTGAGGCTGAGAAACTGGCCAAGGCTGGCGTCAAGGAACTTCTGGTCATCTCGCAGGACACCAGCGCCTACGGCATCGACATCAAGTACCAGACGTCGATGTTCGGCGACCGTGAAGTGCGCGCAAAATTCCTCGATCTTTCGGAGGAACTGGGCAAGCTCGGCATCTGGGTGCGCATGCACTATGTCTACCCCTACCCGCATGTCGCCGACGTCATCCCGCTGATGGCGGAGGGCAAGATCCTCCCTTACCTGGATATCCCGTTCCAGCATGCCTCGCCGCAGGTGCTGAAAAACATGCGACGGCCCGCGCATGGCGAAAAGACGCTCGAGCGCATTCGCGGCTGGCGCGAGGTCTGTCC
>NZ_RZPW01001019.1:0-1788 GCF_003998455.1 Mesorhizobium sp. M7A.F.Ca.CA.001.08.2.1
GGCCTTCATCCGGCTGCTCACCTCGATGTTCATGCCGAGCGCACCGGGTGCCTATGGCGTCGGTGGCGGCTGGACGCTTTATCCGCCGTTGTCGACCTCGGGCCAGCCCGGGCCGGCCATGGATCTGGCGATCCTGTCGATCCACATTGCCGGTGCCTCGTCGATCCTCGGCGCCATCAACTTCATCACCACCATCTTCAACATGCGCGCGCCTGGCATGACGCTGCACAAGATGCCGCTGTTTGCCTGGTCGGTGCTGATCACCGCCTTCCTGCTCCTGCTGTCGCTGCCGGTTCTGGCCGGCGGCATCACCATGCTGCTCACCGACCGCAATTTCGGCACCACCTTCTTTGCTCCCGACGGCGGCGGCGACCCGATCCTGTTCCAGCACCTGTTCTGGTTCTTCGGTCACCCTGAAGTGTACATCCTGATCCTGCCGGGCTTCGGCATCATCAGCCACGTCATCTCGACCTTCTCGAGGAAGCCGGTGTTCGGTTATCTCGGCATGGCCTACGCCATGGTGGCGATCGGCGCCGTCGGCTTCATCGTCTGGGCGCACCACATGTACACGACCGGCCTGTCGCTCGATACGCAGCGCTATTTCGTCTTCGCCACCATGGTCATCGCGGTGCCGACAGGCGTGAAGATCTTCTCCTGGATCGCGACGATGTGGGGCGGGTCGATCTCGTTCAAGACGCCGATGCTGTGGGCGCTGGGCTTCATCTTCCTGTTCACCATCGGCGGCGTCACCGGCGTCCAGCTGGCCAATGCCGGCCTCGACCGCTCGCTGCATGACACCTATTTCGTCATCGCCCACTTCCACTACGTGCTGTCGCTGGGCGCGGTGTTCGCCATCTTCGCCGGCTGGTACTACTGGTTCCCGAAGATGACCGGCTACATGTATTCGCCCGTTATCGCCAACACCCACTTCTGGGTCACCTTCGTCGGCGTGAACCTGATCTTCTTCCCGCAGCACTTCCTCGGTCTCGCCGGCATGCCGCGCCGCACCATCGACTACCCCGATGCGTTTGCCGGCTGGAACTATGTGTCGTCCATCGGCTCGTATATCTCGGCCGTCGGCGTCCTGATCTTCCTCTATGGCGTGTTCGAGGCCTTCCAGAAGAAGCGGATCGCCGGCGCCAACCCATGGGGCGAGGGCGCAACGACGCTCGAATGGCAGCTGCCTTCGCCGCCGCCCTTCCACCAGTGGGAACAGCTGCCGAAGATCAAGTAAGGCGGCTGCCCGCTCGAATACGAAACCGCCGGTCCGCCGGCGGTTTTGGCCAACGGATGATGGACTTAAGTACGCATGGCCCTTGTCGACGACCCATTGATTGACGAAGCGGGCTTTCGCATGTCGGAAGCGACGGCGGGCGATTTCTTCGCGCTGCTGAAGCCGCGCGTCATGTCGCTGGTGGTGTTCACCGCCTTTGTCGGCCTGGTCGCCGCCCCCGTGACCATCAACCCTCTGCTGGCGGTGATCGCCATCCTGGCTATTGCGATAGGTGCTGGCGCCTCCGGCGCGCTCAACATGTGGTACGATGCCGATATCGATGCCGTGATGACCAGGACCGCCAGCCGCCCGGTCCCGGCCGGTCGCATCCAGCCGCACGAAGCGCTGACCTTCGGGCTGGTGCTGTCGGTGCTGTCGGTGATGACGCTCGGCGTGCTGGTCAACTGGCTGGCGGCGACGCTGCTGGCCTTTACCATCTTTTTCTACGCCGTCGTCTACACGATGTGGCTGAAGCGCTGGACGCCGCAGAACATCGTCATCGGCGGGGGCCGCCG
>NZ_RZPW01000101.1:0-11937 GCF_003998455.1 Mesorhizobium sp. M7A.F.Ca.CA.001.08.2.1
CACCGGCATAGGCTTCCGGTGGTGGGCACTGCCGGTGGCTTTGCTGGCGTGGCTGCTGCTCTGGAAAGGCACGTTCGGCGTCATCGAGAAGGGCGTGTCGTTTCTCGGTCTGGTGACGCTGTGTTTCGTCGTCGGAGCGGTGATGCTGAGACCTGATTGGACGGCAGTCGCAAGGGGCGCCGTGCCTTCGCTGCCGGTCCACGATGCCGCCAATTACTGGTTCATGGCGGTCAGCATTCTGGGCGCCTCGATATCGCCCTACCTGTTCATGTTCTATTCTTCGGGGGCCATCGAGGACCGGTGGGACAAAAGCTATCTCGGCGCCAATCGGGCCATAGCGGGGTTGGGCATGACCTTCGGGGGCACCATCTCGATCGGCGTGTTGATCGTGGCCGCTCTCGTGCTCGCCACGCATGGCGTCACCCAGGTGGACGACTATCACCAACTGCCGTTGATGCTGATCCCCATATTCGGCTTCTGGGGCTTCGTGCTGTTTGTTGCTTCTCTCGCCATCGCCTGCTTCGGCGCCGCGCTCGAGGTCGGGTTGCAACAGGCCTATCTTGTGGCCCAAGGGTTCGGCTGGAATTGGGGCGAGGATCGCAAGCCGCGCGACGATCCGGGTTTCAGCGCCATCTACACGATATCATTGCTGTTGGCGGCTATTCCCATCGCGCTTGGTCTTGACCCGCTGAGGCTCACCATCTTTTCCATGGCGCTGACGGCTGCCAGCCTTCCGCTGACCGTCGTTCCGTTCCTGTTTCTGCTGAACGACAAACGTTATGTCGGCGAGCATCGCAACGGCATTTTGTCAAATGCCGCCGTCATCTTCATCATCGCGCTTGGCTTCGTACTGGCGGTGGTGACCATCCCGCTGCAGATATTCGGAGGCACATGATGAAGTTGCTGCGTGATCTCCTGGACAAGCAGGTGGTCGACCGCGAGCAGGTCAAGGTCGGTAAGGTCGACGGTTTGGTGGCGCAGTTGCGGCCTGGCAAGCCGCCTCGGATCATTGCCATCGAACTCGGCTCCATCACCCTGGCGCGTCGCCTCGGCGCACGGCCCGGGCGCTGGATGGCGCGGCTCGCGGTCAAGCTGGGTGGCACGCAGCATGGCGAACCTCATCGGATCGCCTGGCGCAAGGTGAAAGATATCGGCATCGATATCGAGTTCGACATCGATGTGCGAGAAACGTCGATCTTCGCCTGGCAGGACTGGTTGCGCGACCATATCATCGGGCGCATTCCGGGAGCTTGATGATGATCACGGTCAATCTCGAGCATCTGGCGGGGCGGCGCGTACTCTCGCACCGCGGCAAGAATGTCGGTTATATCGAGGAGATCCGCGCCGAACGGGATGGTGACGATTTCGTCGTCACCGAATTCCACGTCGGGGTCTACGCTGCTTTCGAGCGTCTTTCGGCTTCGGCCATAGGCGTGGCGGTGCTGGATCTTTTCCGATTGCGCCGCCGCGACGGTCTATACCGCATTCCTTGGGACAAGCTCGACATCTCCGATCCCGCGCGACCGCGGCTGCTGTGCCCAATGACCGAACTCTCAGGCATGAAGGACGCGCCGGACCTCCAGGAATAGGTCGTGGGTGCTGCATCGTCGGGATTATTCTCATCGCAGCATGCTTGCCGCCAGGAAGACCACGGCTGCTGTCAAAACGACAGCTGCAATCACCAACACCGGCCAGTTGCCGCCAGGCCGCAGTTCCGGCTCGCCTTCGACCGGACGCATGGCATTGGCAAAGCTGGCATCGTTTTCGAATTTTGGACGAGTGCGCGGCGGACTTGTCTTAGCGACCGGATTTTGTGTGTCCGCGGCCTCTGCGTCTGTCTCAAGCGGGGCAATGGCGGGATCGAACCCCGGCGTCTTGTCGTGCGTTGCTCCTGCCTGAACTTCGCCTCTGGCCGCGGCAGGCGTGAGACCTGAAACCTTAGCCATAATCTCTCCCCTTCGAACCGATCTCGGCAGTATCGCACTTGCAGGCGCCAGCGGAACCAAGCTTGCATGCACTGAGGCGACCCGCCACGGTCAGACTTGCTCGCTCAGCAGAATCCTGGCGTCCTTGGCCGCAACGATGAACGCCTGTCGTGCCGCCCTTGTCGGCTTTTCGCCTCGCATGACGGCAAGGCACGCTCTGATCGCGGCAAGACGCCTCTCGGATGTCGGCTTTGGCCAGTCCCGCAGCAGCACTTCGGCTGCGTCCGACACCGAAACCACAACCCTGTCGCGGTCTATCCGGCCAGGTTGAATGACAATCGGCTTTCTGAAATGTCCAGTACGCACATGCCTCTCCAGCGGGATGCACTCTATTCGACACGCCGCTGCAAGAGTGCGCGTCGCGACGCGCTTTAACTCCGCAACCGTCGGTTTGTTCCAGAGCACCTGGCGTTTGAAACAACTAGCCGATGGCCATCCGTGCGCGCCCGTCCCAAGACTTACAACAGGTCCTTGCGAAGGAAGATGCGTGCGTGCCCTGGAATTCCGAATTCGACTTTGCCGAATTCCTCGAACCCATGCTGCATGTAGAATAGCGGCGCCTGGAAACTGCTTGTCTCGACCACGGCTTTTTTGCAGCCACGCTGGTTCATGGTGCCGGCGTTCCTGTCGCCTGTCACTTCTCCACATTTTCCGTCGATGTGGCAGATCTCACGCGAGATAATCCGGCAGCCTCATGCGTGGATCGTGGTGCTGCCGGGCCTGCAGGCATGTCGTCTGGGTATCGGAACAAAGCGCATCTTGGCCTGTTAGGGCGACGCATCCCAGGCAAGGACAAAGCCGATGAAAACACGACAATTTTTCGCATCGCTCGCCGCTGCTTCCATTCTTCTCGCCGTGCCTGCTTTTGCTGCCGACAGCGCCCAGGCCTTCGTCGACAAGGCTGCCATCGGCGGCAAGTTCGAAGTCGACTCGAGCCAGATTGCCTTGGGCAAGGTTCAGGACCAGAGCATCAAGGACTTCGCCCAGATGATGATCCGCGATCACGGCGCGGCCAATGCCAAGCTGGCAACGGTGGCCGGCGAACAAAAATTGAAAGTGCCGTCGGCGCTTGATGCCCAGCACCAGGGCGATCTCGACAAGCTCAAGAATGCGCAGGCACCGATCGATCCAGCCTATGTCGACATGCAGCGCAAGGCGCATGCCGACGCCGTCAAGCTGTTTGAAACCTATGCCAGCGGCGGCGACAACGCCGGGCTCAAGACATTCGCCCAGCAAACGGTCGATACGCTGAAGACGCACCAGCAGATGATCGAAAAGATCGCAGCCGGGCAGGACGCCATCACGGGAGCGACAACACCGGCGGTGAAGACCGACAATACCCCCAATGCCGCCGCTCTCGTTCCCGGCGCAAACAGCTTCACCGAAGCCCAGGCCAAGAGCCGCATCGAGGGTGCAGGCTATACCAACGTGTCGAAGCTTACCAAGGACGACCAGGGCATCTGGCGGGGCCATGCCACCAAGGCAGGCGAAGGCCTCGCCGTCGGCCTGGACTATCAGGGCAACGTCGTTGCCGCCAGCAAGTGAGCACGGATCAGGAGAAATCAATGAAAACGGTAACTGGACTGTTCGACAATTATGACGACGCGGCCGACGCGGTCCGCGAACTGGAAGCCACGGGCGTCCCGCATGCGAACATCAGCATCGTCGCCAACAACTCGGATGACTGGTACGAGGGCGACCGTTCGGAGGCTGCCGAGGATGCCGGGGCTGGCGCGGGGATTGGAGCCGTGATCGGCGGTGCCGGCGGATTGCTGACAGGGCTGGGGGTCATGGCCATCCCGGGCGTCGGACCTGTGGTCGCGGCGGGTTGGCTCGCCGCCACCGCGACAGGTGTCGTTGCCGGGGCGGTGGCAGGCGGTGCGGTCGGAGGCATTGTCGGCGCTCTGACGGAGTCCGGCGTGCCCGAGAACGATGCCCACGTGTATGCGGAGGGCGTACGCCGCGGCGGCACGTTGGTCACGGCCAGGGTGGACGATGAACTCATTGCAAATGCCGAGGAAATTCTGGGGCAATCCAGATCGGTCGATCTTGCCGAACGCCGCAGGGCTTACGAGGCTGGCGGCTGGACCGGCTTCGATGCCAATGCCGGCGAATATATCCCTGACGAGACCGATCGCGACAGCGCTCGGACGATCAATCGGCCTTGAACGAGGAGGTGTGGTCGCACGTACCGAACGACGAGGTTTCACGAAGTGTTACGGTTGGGAACATACCCGCAATTTTCCTAGCCTCTCAAGACGGTTTGCCGGCTTCAAGACGCAGGAAGTCAACTGCCCCTTCGAGGCGGTGGCGGGACTAGGCGAAACGAGATAAGACGGCTTCCGATCCTGACCCACGGAAACCTGGTCAAATCAATCGTTCCTGCGCCTCCGGACGTGGCCTGGCAGCTTGGCGTGACGGGCCATCGGCATACTGCCCGCTCAAAGGACCGTTACGGCCAATGAGGCTCGTGAGCGTGCATTTTTTGCTTTAAGATCTTGAATGTAAAAGTAATTCTCCGCGACGAGCTCTCGTAGCGCGGCGGCCCGCTAGCAAGGCCTCCTTTTCAAGTCGCCAGATCGCACATCTCTCGAAGCCACAGGCTCAGAGCAAAGGATGGGCAAGACTTACGATGTCCTCGACGTCCTGGCGGGTGCGCGCGAAGCGCTTGAGAACCAGCGGGTCATGACCTGGCACTATGTGAGCCGGGGAACTGGCGAGTTGTTGCATTCGCTCCACGCCGAAGATGACATCGCTTAGCCGATCGAAGACGGGAAACGGCGTCTGGCGTTCCATATTGGCGTAAAAATGGGCTGCATCGGACGCGATCACGACCGCGCCGTTCTCGGTTTCCACCCGCACCACCTGCAATCCGCGCGAGTGGCCGCCAACCCTGTGGAGCGTGATGCCTGGCGCGATCTGCGACTCCGAGTCGTGGAAGCAAACTTTTCCGGCAAAGACGCGCCGCACCATGGTGGTGACGTCTTCGGCCTCGAAGGGATGGCGCATGGCATGGTGGCACATGCAGCGGCTGGTCGCGAACTCCATCTCCGCATCCTGCAGGTGGAAGGTCGCGTTCGGAAACAGATGATGGTTCCCGCAATGGTCGTAATGCATGTGGGAGATGATGACGTCGCTGACATCCACATGGTTGATGCCGATTGCCGCCAAGCCGTCGTCGACGGGTCTGACGACACTGCGTCCGCGTTTGTCGCCGGTCGGCTTGTCGAAGCCGGTGTCGACGATGAAGGTGCGCTTCTGCCCGACGATCGCCCAGACGAAGTAGTCCAGCGGCATGGGAACGTCATGCGTATCGCCGCCGAGGAAATTCTCGCCCGAGCGGCGCTCGAAATGGCCGTAGCGAACGGCATGGATTTCATAGCGTTCGAATTGACCCATGATCAGCTCGCTTTGGCGACGTCTGGGGTCTGGGCTGAGCCGACCTCCACATGCGCCCATGTCTCAACCGTTTTGACCATACAGGTGAAATCGGAGTCCGGCCCGTAGAGCTGGTTCGTTACGCTCAGCAACTGGCGCACGGCACTGCCCACCACCATCGGCACGCCCATTGCCTCCGCCTCATCCACGCACAGCCGGACATCCTTGAAGGACAGGCCTGTGGCGAAACCGAAATCGAAGGTGCGCGGCAGGACGGATTTTGGGAACTTGTCCTCGGTGGCGCTGTTGCGGCCGCTCGAGGCATTGATGACGTCGATCATCACCTTGGGATCGAGGCCTGCCTTGACGCCCATTACGACCGCTTCGGAAGAGATCGCAAGTGCTGCCGCCGCAAGCAGGTTGTTGGCAAGCTTCATGGTCTGGGCGGAGCCCTGAACCTCGCCCATGAAGAATATCCGGCCGAAATTCTCGATCACCGGCCTTGCCGTTTCGAACGCAGGCTTCGGCCCCGAGACCATGACGGCGAGCGTGCCGTTGCGCGCGCCCTTCAATCCTCCACTGACGGGCGCGTCGATCATGGCGACGTTCCTTGCTGAAAGGCCTTCGGCAACCTTGGCGGCCATTCGCGGACCCGTCGTCGAGACGTCGACGAAGATGCGAACCGCCTTGCCCTCGGCGATGCCGCCTTCGCCGAGCACGACCTTTTCCAGGATCAGCGGGCTGGGCAGGCTGGCAAAGACGATCTCCGCAACATCGGCAACATCGCTCGCACCGGCGGCGGCTTTCGCGCCCGCACTGGTCAATTCCGCCACGGCTTTGCTGTCGACGTCGTAGACAGTCACTTCGTAACCAGCCTTGATGAGACGGGTCGCCATCGGCGTGCCCATTTTTCCGATGCCAACAAAGCCGATTTTCAGGGTCGACATGATCGCTCTCTCCTCTTTCAGGGCCGATGCCCATGCATGGCGTTTGGTCTCGATCTCCTGGATCGCATTCCGTCAGCTCGTTTCCACGGGGGGCATTTCGAGCGCCTGGCTTGTACGCGGCACGAGAAGTTCCGCTATGTCCACGGCCTTCAATCTGTCGGCGACGCCGAGCGCATCGATCGCGGCGGTGTACATCACCTTGTCCTTTGGGCAGGCGACGACGAAGTACGCGACGTCGCCCAGGCCCAGCGCTTCACGGATACGATTCTCGCTCGGCCGCTCGGTCACGCCGTCGTCGCCTTGCCAGATGCGGCCGCCGCCGGCGCCGCAACAAAAGGAGTTCTCGCGGCAGCGCGGCATGTCATGAAGCGTGTAGCCGGCAGCGCGGATCAGCTCGCGCGGCGCGTCGAAGCCGCCATTGTAGCGTCCAAGATAGCAGGGATCGTGATAGGTGACCCTGGCGCCGTCGGCGACATGCAGGTCGAGTTTTCCCGCCGCGATGAGTTCCGCCAGCAGCGCCGTATAGTGCAGCACCTCGAACGTCGCGCCGAAATGCTGATAGTCGTTCTTCAGCGCGTTCAGGCTATGCGGATCGGTGGTCATGATCCGGTTGAAGCTGCACGCCTTGATCTCATCGATGTTGGACTGAGCGAGCGTCTCGAACAGACCTTCTTCGCCGGCACGCCGCACATCATTGCCGCTGTTGCGCTCGGCATCGAAGAGAATGCCGAAGTCGACACCGGCTGCGGTCAGCAGTTCGGCAACCTTGCGGGTGATTTCCTGAACGCGCGGATCGTAGGAGGCGTAGTCCCCGACGAACCACAGCACGTCGACGGGTTCCTCGCGCGCGTCCTTGACCGGAAAGCCGAGCTCCCTGGTCCAGCGGGCCCGCATCTTGGAAGGCTTGCCCATGGAATTGCCGAGACGGGTCAGGTTCGACAACGCCTCCTGCAGACCGGGGCCGACACGGCCTTCGTCGACCAGATGACGGCGCATGTCGATGATCTTGGGTAGATGCTCGATCTCGACCGGGCATGCCTCCATGCAGGCGCGGCAGGTGGTGCAAGCCCACAGCGTCTCCTCGGAAATCACGCCGCCGACCAGCGGGGCCGCCGAAGATCCCACGGCAAGCGCGTCGCGCATGTCGGTGATCAGCAACTTCGGGCTGAGCGGCAGACCGGCCGCATAGGCCGGACAGACCGCCTGGCAACGGCCGCATTCGGTGCAGGACAGAAGGTCGAGCTGCTGTTTCCAGTCGAACTGTCCCAGGCTGTCGATGCCCGGAGCCTCGCGCGCTTCCGGGACCGCGGGCGCCAGGCCGCGCGGTTCGAGGCTGCGGAAGTAGATGTTGGGCGCGGCAAGAAACATGTGCCGGTGTTTCGAACCGGGGATATAGACAAGGAACGCCAGAATGGCGCCGACATGAGCCCAGTAGAACAGCTCTTCGCCCTGATGTGCCGGTATGCCGGCACGATCGAGCAAGCCAGCCAGCGCCGATGCGACCGGCCGCCACGAGCCGTCTGCGCCACCGGCAATGCGTGCCGCCGCCTCAAGCAACAGGGACGCCACGATCAGGACGATCAACACATAGATGATTGCCGCATCACTGCCGCTCGAGCCGTCGAAGCGGGCAGGCCGCAGCACGTAACGCTGATAGAGTGCAAGTCCGACGCCGACCAGCATCAGCACCGAAAAGACATCCTGCAGAGCGGCAATCCAGGTTTCGCCACCGATGGGCGCAAGTGAGAACCCGGGAAACAGCCGCGAGCCGAAGGTATCGATCGTGGCGGTGAACAGCACGAAGAACGAAATAAAGATGATAGCGTGAAGCACGCCGGAAAGCGGCTTGCGGAGCATTTTCCGGTGCATGCCGATGGCGACCATCACGCCCTGGAGACGCAGCATCGGGCGGTCGAAGCGAGCCGCTGCCGGTGCATTGGCAAGAGCAAACGCGTAACGGCGCGAGCGCCAGGCCGTCAACGCGAGTGCTGTGATGACCAGGATCCAGAGTGGCAGGGTCGATGCCATCTCAACGGCCAGAGCCGGCCCGCAGCCTGTCGCTCAGATTGGCGACGAGATCGAACAGGTCACAGGTCGCACCGTAATGCGCGACATTGAAGATAGGCGCCTTCGGATCAGTGTTGACGGCAATGATGAGGTCGGCCTGCGACATGCCCTCGAGATGTTCGGGCGCACCGGACACTCCGAGCGCCAGATAAAGCTTCGGCTTCACCTTCTGGCCGGATTTGCCCACTTGGCGCAGCTTCGGCAGCCAGCCATTGTCGACGACAGGACGGCTGCCGGCGATCTCCGCCCCCAGCATCGTCGCCAGATTGCGCGCAAGGTCGATGCTTGCCTCGTCGCCGATGCCGCGGCCCACGCACACGATCCTCTCGGCTGTCGTCAGATCGACGTCGGCATAATCCGGCACGTCGATGGCCACCATTCTCACCTTGCCGCTGGCGAGCGTGGGTTCGGCATCGATCGTCTGCACGCTCGCGGCGGCGATCGGGCCTGGCGCTGCCTCTGCGAAGGCCCCTGGGTTGATCATCAGAATGGCGGGCAGTTGCACTTCGCAGTCGGCGAGTATCTTGCCGCCATACATCTGCGCGACAACCGTCAGGCTTTCACCGTGCCGCTTGATTTCATTGACATAGGAGATGAGCGGCCAGCCGGTTCGCGCTGCGATGTCGGCTGCCACGTCCAGCCCGTTTGCCGAATAGGGTACCAGGACCAGGCCGGGGCTCTCGGCGGTGACGACATCGCGCAAAAGCACCGCATATGTCTCTGCGGGAATAACATCCGATTTTGTGGCGCGGGCCACTATCAGGCGATCGGCGGCGCCGAAGAGGGAGGATGCGGCTTCCGCTTCACCGCCGGCGAAAAAGGCGACGACCTCGTCGCCGGCCTGGGCGAGCGAGCGCGCCGCGGCGATCATTTCGAGGGAGAAGGCTTCGATCTTGCTGGAGTGGCCTTCGGTACAGGCAATCAATTTCATGGCTTAGTTCCTCGCCAGGCCCTTGGCTGCCAGGATGCTGACCAGCCGATCCGCGACTGTCTCGGCATCGCCGCCGAGATTCTCGCCGGAGCCGCCCTGGACTGGCAGGTGTAATGTGATGATCTCGGCGGAACGCTCGAAGCCTGAGGATTCGGGCGCGGCGCGGCCGATGGGCGTCTTGGATGCTTCGCGAAGCTTGCTGCCGGAGACATAGCGTGGCGCCTTCGACGCTGTCTGAACGCCCAGCACCGCCGGCGTGGCCAACTCATAGGTGACGGCGACACCGGCGCCGCGCTCTTGCGTGACCCGAAGCACGGCGCCGTTCGCAACGATACGGTTGGTTCCCGACACATGCGGCCAGTCGAGCAGCGCGCCGACATAGGGCGCGAGCTGGCCGAAGACATCCTCGCTCGATTGAACGCCGCACAGAACCAGGTCGGCCCACTTTGCCCGCGCCATCGCCGCGATGGAAGCCGCGATCTCACGTGAGGAGATCATGGCGTCCTCCTCGGCCTGAAGCGCGACGACTTCGTCGGCGCCGCGTGCGGCAGCCATCTGCAGGACACGGTTGGCGCCTTCGCCAACGGCCACCGCCGTTACCTTCGCGCCGCCGGCTTCCTTGAGCAGGATTGCTTCCTCGAGGGCATGATCGTCGAAATCGTTGAGCTGAAAATCCAGCCATTCCCGATCGATGCTGCGGCCGTCCTCGGCGAGCTGCAGCTCGCCCGCGGAATCCGGGATCATGCGCAAGACAACAAGAATATTCACGGCCTCTCCTCCGACGGAACGCACCTCAAGCGCCCGGCACCGGCTGCTAGATAAGTCGTATTCCTTGCCGCCCCCAATGGCGAAAAAGGTAATAGCAGCTATTACAAGACGGCAGATTGACGATCGTGGGTAATCGACTGCTAATTTGCGTCAAATCGCTTTCAGTCGAATTTTTCTGAATTGGAGGTTGTCAGGAAAATAGTCGTGCGATTTGCCCGGGATAAAAACATCTATTGTTTGTTTATACTGTCTCGTGTGCGCGATATCTGAGGAGAATTTTAGGCGTTCTGTCGAGCGTTCAGGAGGAGGAACCAATGTCAATAAAGAGCATACTAGACCACAAGATCTCGCGTAAGAGCTTCATCCGCGGCATGCCGGCCGTGGCGGCAGCCATGGCCGCCGCACCGGCCATCCAGCTCGCCCAGACCAGCGCAGCCGTCGCTTCAGAGCCGGAAACGAGGCCCGGCTACTATGGCGCGCCGCGCACCTGGATGTGGAACCCTAATGCCAACACCATGGTCGACACCTCAAAATGGAAGAAGGCGGGTCCGTATACGATCGGGTTCTCCAATGCTTCGATTTCCAATGCTTGGCGCGTCGCCTTCCAGCATGGCGTCCTCTGGTCCGCCGGCCAGCATCGCGACGAGATCGCCCATCTTCTCGTCACCGACGCCAACGACGACCCCTCCAAGCAGATCGCGGATATCCAGGATCTGATCAGCCAGGGCGTCGACATTTTGCTCATTGCGGCCTCGACCGAGGACGCGCTCGATTCCGTCGTCGGACGCGCAACCGAACAAGGCATCCCCGTTGTCATGGTCGATCGCAAGGTGAAGACGCCGGCCAACTACATCAGCTACGTCACGGCATCCGACTGGGCATTGGGCCGTCTCGAGGCGCAGTGGTTGTGCGAGACACTGGGCGGCAAGGGCAACATCGTGATGCTGCCCGGCATCGCCGGGTCGAGCGTCGCGGAAATCCGCATCAAGGCGAACGAGGAAGTGTTCTCGAAATTTCCCGACATCAAGGTGCTGGAGAAGCAGTATTGCGATTGGAACCCGGCAACCGGCAAGTCGGTGATGGCAGCGCTGATCCAGAAGCACGGCAAGGCCATCAACGGCGTCCTGGCCGACAGTGCGCTTCAGGGCTACGGCGCGATCGAAGCGTTTCTTGACGCCGGCTACAAGGACGGCGAATTTCCACCGATGACCGGCGGCGACGTTGCCCGGATGTATCAGCTGGCCAACCAGCACAACATCAAGATGGTCGGCATCGACTATCCGACGTCGATGGGCATCACCGGCATCGAGACCGCGCTCGACGTGCTCAAGGGCATCTCGGTCCCGGACAAGGTCGAGGTGAGCTTCCAGGTCGTCACGTCGCCGGGTGCGGATACGATCTCGGTCAAGGGCGACAGGCATCTGCTCGACCATGTCAGCATGAGCGATCCGGGTGATCTGTCGCCAAGCAACGGGCTGCCCGCCGGCTATAATCCGAGTACATTCAATCCCGACTATCCGAAGTAAGCTTCCCAAGCGAGCCGGTGCGCGCCCATCCTGGACGCGCGCCGGACGTGCATTGAACAGTTCGAGCACCGGATATGTCAGCGTCTGTTATTGAGCTCAGCCAGATCGAGAAGGACTATCCTGGAGTCAAACCCCTGGACAAGGTCGATTTCGCCGTGCAGCCAGGCGAAATTCACGCCCTTCTCGGCGAGAATGGCGCAGGCAAGTCGACGCTGATCCGCGTTATGGGCGGCGTGACCAAACCGAATTCCGGGACCATGACCTATCTCGGCAAGCCGGTTTCCTGGCAGTCGCCGAAGGAAGCACGCGCTGCCGGCATCCACGTGATCCATCAA
>NZ_RZPW01001020.1:0-1779 GCF_003998455.1 Mesorhizobium sp. M7A.F.Ca.CA.001.08.2.1
GGTTGATCGAACCCTCGAGGCTCGGCGTGTCGATCTTCGCGCGGGTCGTCGTGGCGAGCGCCTGTTCGCGGCCGGCCGGCGTCACGGCATCGGTGCCGGGTGCGTTGGGAATGGCGCCAGGGGCGGCGGGCGTTCCGGTGTCGGTACCGGGATTGGTGCCGGCGGCCTTCTTCTGCTCCTCGACGCGCTGCTGTTCGACGCGGGCGGCCTCGCGCTGCGCTTCGCTGCGCGGCAACACATAAAAATATTGCCATACCGCCAGGATCAGCACCGACAGCGCGATGGTGATGAAGAAGTTCCGGTTGTTTTCCATCGAAAGCCCTTGGCCTATCGTGTTCCGCGCAGTCGGCGGGAGAGTTCGGCCTTCAATTGGCCGAACGGAGTGGTAAGCACGTCTTCGCGCCCGACGATGACATAGTCATTGCCAGGCGCCATGTCACTTGCCGCATGCGTACGGACGGCTTCTCGCAGCCGCCGCCGGACGCGGTTGCGGACAACCGCATTGCCGACCTTCTTGGTGACGGTGTAGCCGACGCGCGGCGACAGGCCGTCGCCGCGGTCGAGAACTTCGACGAGAAAAAGCCGCCCGCGTCGTTTTTCACCACGACGGACAGCCAGGAATTCCGCGCGCTTCAGAAGCCGCTTGGGATTTGGTCCCACTGGCTTGCCGGATGCGGGCAACGATCTCGTCTTCCGTTCAGGCGCTGAGCCGCTTGCGACCGCGGTTGCGGCGAGCTGCGACGACGCCGCGACCACCCTTGGTGGCCATGCGGGCACGAAAGCCGTGCCGACGTTTGCGGACGAGTTTGGACGGTTGGTAGGTACGCTTCATTTGTTTTAATACCGCGGGGTGCGGCCCTTCTTGATTCTGTCACTGTGTAACAGGAGCTTTGCCGGGCCGGCTTTGGCGCGATCGAAACCGCGCCGGGACGAATGGCCCGAGCGTGTGCGGGCTTATAGAAAGAAGGCTTTTGGAAGTCAATCCGGAGTCGTCGGGCCGAAAGCTTCGCCATTCAGGCCGGTTTATGTTTGCGACCAAGGATGAAATTGGCAAAAAAGCCGTAATCGCCTAATCTGCGTTGATCAAGTGATCGTGAAGACATTAGCCGCATGAGCGAAACCATACAGGCACAGGAAGGGATCGGCACGGCGGGGTCCACCGAGGCGCCGGCCAGCGTGCGCACGGTTCCGCTGTCGCGCGGCCTGTCGACCAAGCTGCTGCTACTGACCATCGTCTTCGTGCTGCTGGCCGAAGTGCTGATCTTCCTGCCCTGGATCGCCAGCTACCGGCTGAACTGGCTGAAGGAGCGGCTGAGCACGGCGGCGGCGGTGTCGATCGTGCTGGTGCAGGGTGAACCCACCTCGCTGTCGCGCACGGCGCAGAACGACGTGCTGATGGCGATCGGCGCCAAGGCGATCGCGGTGCGCGACGGCGGCGTCTCGCGGCTGCTGGTGGTGGCCGAAATGCCGCCGAAGGTCGACGAACACATCGATATCGCCTCGATCGGCATGATCAAGGGCATGACCGGCGCGCTCGACACGTTGTTTTTCGGCGGCGACCGTATGCTGCGCGTCTTCGGTCCGGTCGGCGACTCGGACAAGGAGTTCGAGCTGATCATGCCCGACAACAGCCTGCGCAACGCGATGCTGCGCTATTCGCGCAACGTCGCCTTCGTCTCGCTGCTGATCTCGCTGTTCACCGCCATGCTGGTCTACGCCGCCATCGACCTGATCATGATCGGGCCGATCCGGACGATGACGCGCTCGATGCTGTCCTTC
>NZ_RZPW01001021.1:0-1776 GCF_003998455.1 Mesorhizobium sp. M7A.F.Ca.CA.001.08.2.1
GATATCACTTTGACGTGTTTTGACCGAGGGTCGAATGGCTGATTCCAACCCATGCTAGCAGGGTTTTGGCGGCATCCATGTCAGGAGAGAAAAGTGGAGTAAAAAGCGAAGGAAATCAAACAGGAGCGGATCGGACCAGTTTGCCGCGATATGCCGTCCAGGTCGATGTTTTGAACAAGGTTTGACTTGCTTCGCTGGAAGTGCTGCGCTAACCCTCGCCGCGTTGCAGCATAGGCCCTTAAAACGGTTCAGCGGTTAAACTGTCACGCTTCCGCATTAGGGTCCGGTGCTGTAATCAACGTGGATTGGCGCCAACGGAAAGCCGAGCATGAACGCACTCTTGAGCTCATACCTGCCCATCGTCCTGTTCATAGGCGTGGCGCTGGTTGTCGGCCTGGCGCTGCTGGCCGCGCCCTTCCTGGTGGCCTACCGCAATCCCGATCCCGAAAAGCTTTCCGCCTACGAGTGCGGTTTCAACTCGTTCGACGACGCCCGCATGAAGTTCGACATCCGTTTCTACCTGGTGTCGATCCTGTTCATCATCTTCGACCTGGAAGTAGCCTTCCTGTTTCCGTGGGCGGTGTCATTTTCGAAAATCGGCATGCTCGGTTTCTGGTCGATGATGGTTTTTTTGGCGGTGCTGACCATCGGCTTTGCCTATGAATGGAAAAAAGGAGCGCTGGAATGGGATTGAACGACAGTTCAGGCACCCTCGTCGCGCCGAAGCCCAAGGGCATCATCGATCCCAACACCGGCAGGCCGGTGGGGGAGGACGATCCCTTCTTCCTCGAGATCAACAACGAGTTGGCCGACAAGGGCTTTCTGGTCACTTCGACCGAGGCGCTCATCACCTGGGCGCGCAGCGGGTCGCTGATGTTCATGACGTTCGGCCTCGCCTGCTGCGCGGTCGAGATGATCCACACCTCGATGCCGCGCTATGATTCGGAGCGGTTCGGTGTCGCGCCGCGTGCGTCTCCGCGCCAGTCCGACATCATGATCGTCGCCGGCACGCTGACCAACAAGATGGCGCCGGCGCTGCGCAAGGTCTACGACCAGATGCCGGAGCCGCGCTACGTCATCTCGATGGGCTCCTGCGCCAATGGCGGCGGCTATTACCACTATTCCTATTCGGTGGTGCGCGGCTGCGACCGCATCGTGCCGGTCGACATCTATGTGCCCGGCTGTCCGCCGAGCGCCGAAGCGCTGCTCTACGGCATTCTTCTCCTGCAGAAGAAGATCCGCCGCACCGGCACGATCGAACGGTAAATCCATGACCGCATCCCTGAGCGAACTGTCGAACTATCTCGGCGAGAAGCTGATCGGCCGCGTGAACGAGGCTGATATCGCCTATGGCGAACTCACCATCCATGTCGAGCCGCGCGATCTGGTCGAAGTGATGACCTTCCTGCGCGACGATGCGCGCTGCCAGTTCATCTCGATCATCGATGTCTGCGGCGCCGACTATCCGTCGCGGGCCAAGCGTTTCGACGTCGTCTATCACCTGTTGTCGCCGAAGCAGAATGTGCGCGTCCGCGTCAAGGTGCAGGCCGACGAGGAAACCATGGTGCCGTCGATCACCGGCGTCTATCCCGGCGCCGACTGGTTCGAGCGCGAGACCTACGATCTCTACGGCGTTTTGTTCTCCGGCCATCCCGACCTGCGCCGCCTGCTGACCGACTATGGCTTCGAAGGCCATCCCTTGCGCAAGGATTTCCCGCTGACCGGCTTCGTCGAGGTGCGCTACGACGACGAGGCCAAGCGCGTTATCTATGAGCC
>NZ_RZPW01001022.1:0-1768 GCF_003998455.1 Mesorhizobium sp. M7A.F.Ca.CA.001.08.2.1
GCATAAGTGAAGCTGCCGTCCGGATTGAGCGTCAGCGTGCCGTTGGTCGGCTCGGTGACCAGGACCGGCGCCAGCGCGTCGCCGTCGACATCGCTGTCGTTGGTGAGCACCGGCACGACGACGCTGCCATCCTCGGCCACGGTCGCCGTATCATCGATCGCCACTGGCGCATGGTTTTCGTTCGCGGCGTCAATAGTGAGCGCGACGGTCGCGATGTTGCTTTCGGCGGTGCCGTCGGACGCCTTATAGGTGAAGCCGTCGGTGCCGACGAAATTGGCTTTCGGTGCATAGGTGAAGCTGCCGTCCGGATTGAGCGTCAGCGTGCCGTTGGTCGGTTCGGTAACCAAGATTGGCGTGAGTGCGTCGCCATCCACATCGGTGTCGTTGGCGAGGACCGAGACAACCACGCTGCCGCCCTCGGCAACGCTTGCGATGTCATCGGCGGCGACCGGTGCATCGTTTACCGGCGTGACGGTCAGCGTGGCGGTAGTAATGTTGCTCTCGGCGTTGCCGTCGGACGCCTTGTAGGTGAAGCTGTCGGTGCCAGTGAAGTTGGCCTTCGGCGCGTAGGTGAAGGTGCCGTCCTGATTGAGCGTCAGCGTGCCGTTGACTGGTCCAGTGACCAGGACCGGCGTCAGGGTGTCGCCGTCGACGTCGCTGTCGTTGCCAAGCACCGCCAGGATGAGGCTCCCGTCCTCGGTGACGCTTGCGATGTCATCGGCCGCGACAGGCGCATCGTTGACCGGCGTCACTGTCAACGTGACTGTCGCGACGTTGCTTTGAGTGAAGCCATCGCTGACCCGGTAGGTGAAGCTGTCGGCACCGAAGAAATTCGGCTTCGGAGCATAGGTGAAGCTGCCGCCGGGGTTCAGGGTCACGGTGCCATTTGCCGGTTCCGCAACCAGCGACGGCGTCGGGGTATCGCCGTCTTCGTCGGTATCGTTGGCGAGAACGGCAATGTCGACGCTGCCGTCTTCGGCGACCGTCGCTTCATCGTCGGACGCGATCGGCGCATGGTTCCCCGGCTGACCTTCGGTGACGAACTCGACGTCGTCGATGATGACCTGGCTACCGAGCGCACCAAAGCCGAGCAGGTCGAAATAGAGCTTCAGCGGCGTACCTGCCGGAATGCCCGTGAGGTCGAATTCCACGGTGACCGGAGCGTCAGGGGGCAGCTTTCCATTCTGGTCGAGGCCGGTGAGTCTTATCCGCGACGAGGCGAAGACGGTGCCATCGGACTGGATGTTGAGCGCTGCGTCGGTCTTGGAGAGCCCGTCTGCTGCGATCGGTTTTCCATCCGACCCGATCAATGCGAACTCAAAGGCATCGCCGGGGCCTTGCGAACGATCGCCAAAGCGCGCGCCCTTTATTGTGAAGCGGAGAGCGAGCGCATTCTGCGGAATACTGAATTCTTGACTAGCGCGTGCGCCACTTCTGTCACTTTCGTTCAAAGTGAGGACCCCAGATCCGATCCCGGCACCTCCTGTCACAATCCAGCCCGAAGTGTTCGCGTCAGAAACGCCAAATGACCCGTTGATGATGGCGGCCTGCGGGGCGCCTGCCGGACCGATGAGATCGGCAAGAAGCGCGCTGAGGTGGAACTCCGCCTCGAGAGCGCTCGCCACGCTCTCCGGTGCTGCGGCGAGCGCCGCCTTCAGCGCCTCGACGTCGGCGGCTGAGGGCAAGCGCCGCACGCCGACGGGAAGCGTCGCCGCCATGACACTGTTTGGATTGGTCGAGTGAGGAAGCCCTAGCACATGACCGATTT
>NZ_RZPW01001023.1:0-1764 GCF_003998455.1 Mesorhizobium sp. M7A.F.Ca.CA.001.08.2.1
GTGCGGCCTGCACGCGGGAATGGGGCTGATCGATTTCATTGGCAAGACCGCGGGGGCGGGAGACTTTCTGGCCCCGATCAGAACCGCCAACTACGCGATTATATCGAACGCGGTCGAGGCAGGCTTTGTGCGGATCACCGGGCCTTTTTCGGAGGCCTCTTCGTTCGCCAGCGTTTCTCTCGCCTGCCTGGCATTCTGCTACAGCTACTGGAGAAAGACCAAATCACCGCTTGCGAAATGGCTGGCCGGAATCCTGCTCTTCTTGTCCATTCTGTCGACTTCATCGACGGCTTACGTCGGGCTGACACTGCTATGCATCCCCGTTGCGTTGTCCATGCTACAGTCGGTCATCAGGGGAAAAGTTGCGCGCGAAGAGATACTGATAATAGCTCTCATGGTGGTGGGCGGGACCGCCGTACTGGGCATTAGTCTTTACAAAGCCGAGGCGTTGGACCCGTTCGTCAGACTGATCAACAGCACCATCATTAACAAAGCGGATTCCGGGTCAGGCCATGAGCGCACTTATTGGAATGTAAAGAGCCTGCAGTCGTTTCTCGATACGAGCGGACTGGGCGTTGGTTTCGGCAGTTCAAGGGCATCGAGTTGGCCGATCGCTGTCCTGTCGCAGTTGGGTCTGTTTGGATCGCTGATGATAGTGGCCCTGCTCTATGTCGTGACCAGAGGCCTGGGCGCGGTTCGGGAACGGGTGGATGCAGAGACAGATGCAATCGTGACGAGCGTCAGGAATGCTGCCCTTGCAAGCATAATTGCAATGTCGGTGTCGGGTGGCAGCGCTGATCCAGGCATCCTCTTCTTCATCGCACTTGCAGTTGTTTGCGCCACGAGAGCCCGTGCTCGGCGCGGCGTAGCCGCCTTGGAACGAAGCGTTCCGGCGCCGGGCCACGCCACCGTCAACGTCCTGTAATCCAGTTCCGCCGAATTGGCTTCGCGGTGGCAAAGGTTCCTGGCGATGTGCCAGGCCCCCGTCCTGTGCAATATCGGCAGCGAAGTCGAATAAGGGACGGTCGTCGCGATCGAGCGTGCGACAGTACCGCGGCGGTCGCTTGCGAACGAGTAGAAGGGCTGCCGGCAATGTGCATTCGAAGCTTGCGTGGCTGTATCGAGGAGGTGCAGCAGCATCGTGCGGCCTTCTCCGCTTACGTGGTCTCGGGGTATAAAAGTGATCAGAAGCCGCTGCCGTAAGTCAAGTGCGGCCAGGACAGCTGCACAAAGCTTGCTGCATCCCGACGGAGCCAACTAGGTCCAGGGCTATCGGGAATTTGTCAAAAGACTTTTATGCTGCAATCGATATTTGCTTCCATAACGGGCCGACGACTTTCGTCAGAAACAGTCACCGAAAGGTTGCTTTGTAACCCGCCCTGAACTTCGTCCTGTGCCATGGCGACCAGCATTTTAACCGCATCTACCCGGGCCTCGAGCGCACCAACGTAGTGGGTGCCCTCTGTATCGGGAGAATGGGATTTGCCGTCCCGGATATCGAAAAAAAACAGCGGCATTTTTGCGCCCGTGCTTAAAGCTGTGCGTTCGTCAGAGCAGAAGACTTGCTTCTTGCTCACGGCTGCTTAAGGCATTCCCCTGGGGGATTCTAGCAACCGCAGATGGTCAATGGGACGCGGCTGTGGAGAACTCGAATGGCGGCGATCACAAAATATTACAAGGTTTATTAACGCCAGGAAACGCTCCTTATGGGTGGTCCTGGAGGTCGCAATCCAGCCTACGTTGGAACGCGGCACGGTCGTCGAT
>NZ_RZPW01001024.1:0-1761 GCF_003998455.1 Mesorhizobium sp. M7A.F.Ca.CA.001.08.2.1
ACTTCAGCGCTTCCATGACCAGGCGGCCGACTTCTCCCGAAGCAACCTCCGTCTCGCCGGAACTTTCGAGCTGTCGCACGATGCCTGTCACCGCGCGGTCGATGCGTTCGGGATCGACATTGCGCTTGCGCACGGCGATCTCCACCGAGCGCAACAGCTTGTCGCGGTCGAAGGGCACTTTGCGGCCCGATTTCTTGACCACGACGAGGTCGCGCAACTGCACGCGTTCGAAGGTGGTGAAACGGCCGCCGCAATCGGGGCAGACGCGCCGCCTGCGGATTGCCGCGCCATCCTCGGCGGGGCGCGAATCCTTCACCTGCGTATCTTCCGACTGGCAATAGGGACAGCGCATGGAGAAGCCTTTGGTTGGCGAATCTGGTGAAGCGAAAGGCTTAGAGGTTTTTGCAGCGATGGCAAAGTGTCGCCAACAGCTCCCTCGCCCTTCAGAGATAGCGAGGCGCAAGCAGGATTGCCAGCCTCGCCAGCAGCCGCACAGCGTACCGATGTCTTCAGGGAGCAACGTCGGCGGTCGGAAACCCGCACGATGCGCCGAGACTACGATAGGCCTTGGTGAAGCCGTCCATGGATATGCTTCCAACCGGCGCATCGCCGAAGGAGACGTCAAGCACCGATGCCCGGCGCATGGCGCGCAGGAGCGCCAGGCTGGTCTTGGACTGGTTGTCGACGGTCCAGCTGAGCCGGCCGTTGACGGCGCCATCGGAATGGAGCTTGGCAGTGACGCGGCCCTTGTCGTCGCCGAAAGTGGCGGCAACCGACTTGCCGGCCGGCAAGGCCTTGTTGTCGACGGCGATCGTTACGGACGGGTAGGCATCCGGCGGCAGTGCATCGCCGTTCGTGATGATGAGCGTCAGAACGCCGCTCTCGCCGCCAGCGCCGATAAAGGCGGTCGAGGCCGCGCAGGTCTTGCGCAGATCCTCACCGGTGTCGACCTCGTCGACCAGGGTCGACCATCTGCCAAAGGTTTCGAGCTTGGGTGCCGTCTGGGCGGGCGCCGCGGGCTCGGGCTGAGGTGCGGGTTGCGCAGGAGCGGGTTGCGCGGGCGCGGCTTGAGCAGGGGCGGTTTGCGCCAAGGCGTTGCCGGGGAAAGGCCCGGCGATCAAAGCAGCCAGGGCGCCAACGGCGCCAAGGTCGGCGAAACGAAATGGTCGCATCATCAAGGCTCCTGCCGGTCGCCCCGGCCTGCTGAAACGACGCTCGTCGTTGCAGCAGGCGGCAAAACTTCCTATCGCGTCAGCCGAGATAGGGATAGAGCGGGAAGCGATCGGTCAGCGCCACGACCTTGGCCTTGACCGCTGCTTCGACGGCGGCATTGCCCTCGTCGGAATTGGCGACCTTGAGACCATCCAGCACTTCGGCGATCAGCTTGCCGATCTCCCGGAATTCGGCCTGGCCGAAGCCGCGCGTGGTGCCGGCCGGGGTGCCGAGACGCACGCCCGAGGTGACAAAAGGCTTTTCCGGGTCGAACGGAATACCGTTCTTGTTGCACGTGATGTTGGCGCGGCCCAGCGCCGCCTCGGCGCGCTTGCCGGTGGCGTTCTTCGGACGCAAATCGACCAGCATCAGATGGTTGTCTGTGCCGCCGGAGACGATGTCGAGACCGGTTTCCTTGAGGCTGGAGGCGAGCGCCTTGGCGTTGGCGGCAACGCTCTCGGCATAGACCTTGAAGCTTGGCTTCAGCGCTTCGCCGAAGGCAACCGCCTTGGCGGCGATGACATGCATAAGCGGGCCGCCCTGCAGGCC
>NZ_RZPW01001025.1:0-1760 GCF_003998455.1 Mesorhizobium sp. M7A.F.Ca.CA.001.08.2.1
GCGGCACCCAGCGCAACGATCCACAGCCAGGGCAGCCCGGCCATGAAAAACATGATGCCCCAGGTGCCGGTCGTCAGCATGGTCTGGCCGAGATCCGGTTGCGCCACCAGCAGCGACACGACCAGTACCAGCAGCAACATGGCGAACAGATTGCCGGGAATGTCGGGCTGGCGCTTGTGCTCAGCGAAAAGCCAGGCGCACATGATGACGAAGGCTGGTTTCAAAAATTCCGACGGCTGGATCGACAGGCCGGCAAACGACACCCAGCGGCGTGCGCCCTTCACCTCGACGCCGATGTAGAGCACCGCCACCATCAGCACCAGCATCAGGCACAGCATGATCAGCGCCATGCGCCGGATCTGCCGGGAATCGAGGAAGGAGACGGCCAGCATCACGCCGAGCGCCGGTACGGTGAAGATGATCTGCCTGGTGGCGAAGTGGAAACTGTCGAGGCCGATGCGTTCGGCGACCGCCGGGCTCGCCGCGAAGGACAGCACGATACCGAGGCCCATCAGCGACAGGAACGCCGCCAGGAACCAGCGATCGATCGTCCACCACCAGGTCGCAACCGGACTTTTGTCGAGACGGCTCTGCATTATCGTGCCCCTCCGATGGGTTTCACACCCTCGATAGCATTCGCAGCTTGCCTGAAGGCTTCGCCGCGAACTTCGAAATTCTTGAACTGGTCGAAGCTGGCGCAGGCCGGCGACAGCAGCACCACCGCCTCGCCGCTGTCGTCCTTAGCCGCATCATGCGCGGCGTGCTCGACCGCCGCGGCCAGCGTGCCTGAAATCTCGTAGGGCACGGCCTCGCCCAGCGTCGCCGAAAACGCCGGCGCCGCCTCGCCGATAAGATAGGCCTTGGCGATGCGCGGGAAGAAGCCGCGCAAGGGTTCGATGCCGCCTTCCTTGGGCAGGCCGCCGGCGATCCAGTAGATGCGTGGAAAGCTCGACAGCGCCGGCGCCGCAGCATCGGCATTGGTCGCCTTGGAATCGTTGATGAACAGCACATGGTCCTTGCGGCCGACCTGCTCCATGCGGTGCGCGAGGCCGGGAAAGCTTTCCAGCCCCGACTGGATCTCGCCAAGCTCCAGCCCGACCTTGAGGCAAGCGGCGACCGCAGCCAGAGCGTTCTGGGCATTGTGCTGGCCACGCAAGGAGCCGATGCCTTCGAGGAAGGCGACACGGCTGTAACGGCCGTGCACAGCTTCCATCAAATTGCTGCCATCGGCGAAATAGCCGTCGGTCAGCGGCAGGCGCTTGGAAATGCGGATGACATGCCGCCCCGCCCGCTCCAGCCGCTCGGCAATCTGCGCGCACCAGGAATCGTCGATGCCGACGATCGCCGTCTCGCTGCCGGCCACCAGCCGCTCCTTGATCGCGGCGTAGTGCTGCATGGTGCCGTGGCGGTCGAGATGATCGGGCGTCAGATTGAGCAGGATGCCGGCCGTCGGATTGATCGAGGGCGCGAGATCGATCTGGTAGGACGAGCATTCGACGACATAGTGCCGATCGGGCTCGGGCGGATCGAGCGTCATCACCGCGCGGCCGATATTGCCGCCCATCTGGGCATCGCGTCCCGCGGCTTTCAGGATGTGCGCGGTCAGCGCGGTCGTCGTCGACTTGCCGTTGGTGCCGGTGATGGCGATGAAAGGCGCTGTCGGCGCGCTCAGCATCCGCTCGCGGCAGAAAAGCTCGATGTCGCCGATGATCTCGACGCCTGAGCCGCGCGCCAGTTCCACCGTCCAATGCGGCTTGGGA
>NZ_RZPW01001026.1:0-1744 GCF_003998455.1 Mesorhizobium sp. M7A.F.Ca.CA.001.08.2.1
CTTCTTCACTGCCGGTTTCGCCGCAGCTTTCGCTGCCGGCTTCTTGGCCGGTGCTGCTTTTGCCTTGGCCGCCGCGGCCTTCGGCTTGGCAGCGGGTGCTGCTTTCTTCACTGCAGCTGCGACCTTTGCCGTCGCTGCTTTTGCGGGTGCTTTCTTTGCCGGTGCCTTGGACGCCGGCGCTTTGGATGACTGCTTAGCCATGCGATGCCCCTTCCTTTGTGCCGACGGCCGTAATGACCCGGCGCGCTCATGCATATCTGACTCGCGGCTTGCTAGCCAGCGAAGCAATAGACTGATTTTCGCAGCTTAAATTTCGGTTACGATCGGCACATGATCGTGCTGATCGTCGCAGAAATTCACTTCTGATCTTCGACCATTGGCTAGAATGTGTCGCCGACATTCTCCACAGTCCGCGGAAGCGCTCCTCTCGTGAAGCTCCGAAGATCAGCGAGCAGCTTTGCGTGTCGATCGTCGGCCGCCGATATCATGACCGCTGCCTCATCGGTGCGATCATCTCGTGCAGGCGGACGATCTATACTGCAATGCGACAGCCGATCGGTGCATCGTCTTGTCAAGCACGAACGCAGATCGGCCTGCTCGTGAATTGACAGATAACTCTACATGGCAGAGTATTCTGTACAGCATGCTGGAGCATTTCAATGTCGATCGCACAGGAGCAAGCGGCGCTGTCGCCGTTCGAGATTGCCAAGACGGTCCGCCACGGCGGCAGCATGGTTGTCGGCGGCCTCCGGCTTGGCTGCGCCGGAGCCAATCGATGAGTGCCGACGAAATCATCCACCAGAGCACTCGGCTCAGGATCATGGCGGCGCTGAGCATGCTGGAAAGGCGGCAAACGCTGGATTTCACCGGGCTGAAAGCCATCGTGGACGTCACCGACGGCAATCTCGGTGCGCATCTCGATACGCTGGCCAGGGCTGGTTATGTCGACATCGAAAAGCTGTTCGTCGGCCGCCGGCCGCAGACGCGCGTCAGGGCGACGACGAGCGGACGGCGCGCGTTCCGCGGCCATGCCGCATTCCTGCGCAAGATCCTCGATCAGGCCGAGGCGGCGGCGCGCAGGAAATAGCGTGATGACTGGGCAATCCGCTCAGCGCGCGGCAACAACGGCAACGCCGGCGCCGATCATCACACCGCCCGCCGCGCGGTTCACCCGGCGTACGATCCTTGGTGTGCGCAACAGGCTGCGGGCGCGACCGGCGAGGACGACATGACCGCCGATCACCACGACCTCGACGGCCACGATCACCATCATCAGCACACCGAGATGACCTGCGTCGAGCGATGCGCCGACGACGCTAGGCAACAGCGCAATGTAGAACAACGGCATTTTCGGATTGCCAAGATTGAGCGCGATGCCGGTGGCAAAAATCATCAACAGCCCTCGCCGTCCTGAGATGGGCTGCAGTTCGGGAATGACGGGCGCCGCCATCCACAGCCTGATGCCCGTCCAGACCAGATAGGCCGCTCCACCATAGCGAAGCACCGTCATGACGATCGCCATCTTGGCGGCGACGATCGACAGGCCGAAGGCGGCGAGGATCAGGAAGATGAGGATGCCGACCACGGTGCCGGCACCGTAGGCGATGCCCGACGCGGCGCCATTGGAGATTGTGCGCGCGACGATCGTCATGTTGTCCGGACCCGGGCTGGCAGCGAACACGAAGAAGGCGGCCGCAAAGGCAAGCGAGGTCGCGAGATCCATGAAAACTCCCGAGGGTAATGC
>NZ_RZPW01001027.1:0-1744 GCF_003998455.1 Mesorhizobium sp. M7A.F.Ca.CA.001.08.2.1
GCCCTACACGATCCCGAATTACCGGGTCAGGGGTATCGCGGCGCCGGTCTCCATCCCTGTCGGCTCCTGGCGTTCGGTCGGCAGTTCGGTCAACGGCTTCTTCCATGAGGGCTTCATGGACGAGATCGCGGTCGCCGGAAAAATCGATCCGGTCGAGATGCGCAAGAGACTGATGGCCGCCTATCCCTCGGCGGTGAAGGTGGTCGAGAAAGTCGCCGCGATAGCGAAATGGGGCGAGGCGCTGCCCGCCGGCAAGGCCCAGGGCATGGCCTTCACGCTGTCCTTCGGCAGTTGGGTCGGCGAGATCGTTCAGGTGGCGGACACGCCGGCCGGCATCCGCATCGAGAAGGTGTGGATCGCCGCCGATGTCGGCACCGCGCTCGATCCCGGCATCATCGAGGCGCAGTTGATTTCCGCCGCCATCTACGGCCTTTCGGCAGCGATGGGTCAGGAAATCACCTTCGCCGACGGCATGGTCGAACAGTCGAACTTCCACGATTTCGATGCCATGCGGATCTTCCAGTGCCCGGTCTTCGAAGTCGCCATCCTGGAAAATTTCCACAAGATGGGCGGCGTCGGCGAGATCGGCACACCGCCGGCGGCTCCAGCACTCGCCAACGCCATCTTCGCGCTCACCGGAAAGCGCATCCGCACGCTGCCGCTGTCGAAAACGGTGGCCTTCGCATGAAGAAGCTCCTCATCATGCTGACGCCTGCTGCCATGCTCGTGCTCGCAGCGCCGTTTGCGATTGCGCAAGAGAGCCAGACGCCGGCGCCGGCGACCGTCGACGCGGCGAAAGGCCTGTCCGAATGGGACAAGGTCTATGCGGTGTTCTCGCATCCGCGCTGCGCCGACTGTCATGTCGCGGACGACCGGCCGCGATGGTCGGGCGCGCACTATGGCGGTACGCGCGTTCACGCCTTCAATGTCCAGCGCGGTGCTGACGGGTCGGGCTTCGGCAATCCGGGCCTGCGCTGCACGGCTTGCCATTTCTCCAGCAATTCCAAGGCATTGCACGGGCCGCCCGGGGCCGAGAACTGGCATCTGGCGCCGGCCGAGATGGCCTGGTTCGGCAAATCCTCGGCCGAAATCTGCGCCCAGATCAAGGATCCCCTGCGCAATGGCAACCGCAGCTTGAAGGACATCGCGCTGCATGTTCGCGACGACAGATTGGTCGCCTGGGGCTGGGCGCCGGGGCCGGATCGTGAACCGGCTCCGGACTCTGCCGAAGCGACCTATCAAGCGATCGAAGACTGGGCCGCGGCGGGCGCATCTTGTCCGCCGGGGCAATGATCTTGCAACTTTCACACTATATTGCGGTGCAACTTTGATGTAGAAGCGCGCTTCGCCGATCACGGCAAATTGAACACGGCTTGGCGCGCACCCATATCGGCGACGCGCCCGCGTTATGAGGACGCTGGCCGAACCCGCAGTGGAAAACAACGACGATGCCGAGAATCAGGTTTCACAAGCTTGCAGCCATTGTTGTGCTCATTGGTTTCGCGGCGTGGATGGCGACAGGCGAGTTTTCGTCGGTCGGCAGCGTAGCCGCCAACAAAGCCAAGGCAGCCGAAGCCGAACAGGCCAAGGCGCCGGACGCGGCCAAGCCGAAGACGGCTGAAGCCGAGCCGAAGGCACCGCTGCGCACCGTTGCGGTGGTGACGCCGCCACGCAAGACCTATGCACGCGCCATCCGCATTTCCGGGCTGACCGAAGCCGACAAGCGGGCGGTGCTGGCGACGCG
>NZ_RZPW01001028.1:0-1736 GCF_003998455.1 Mesorhizobium sp. M7A.F.Ca.CA.001.08.2.1
CACCCACACCAATCCCAATAGCGGCCATTGCGATGGCAGCGCCGCTAGCCATTCGCCGAAATGCATTGGCGCGAGCGATCTTGTCGTGCGCAGCTGCTTCTGCTTGCAGAGTTGGAATGGCCGACCGTTTGATCTGCAGATCGATCGCCTGTTCGAGAAGCTTGGTGTTATGTCGTACGAGCACGTCTACCACCCCGTTTTGCCCTCGTTGCCGGCTGGTCAAGGTCTAATTTCAGTTCACCTTCCAAGTCTTTCTCTAGTTGGTCGTATTGCCCTTTTGCAGAAACCTTCACCACATCGATTACTTCTGGAGGCAGTTCCCGATCCAATGCCCGGCGCAACGCCTCCGGGTCGTCAGTAAGGATAGGCACATAGAGGATCTCTTTGACAACCTTCTCGACTTCGACAGGAACCTCGACGCGCTTTTCTCCCTGTCTGTCAAAAGGCACCTGCACGAGTACCTTTCGGACACGGCGCCACCGCCAGCGTAACAGCATTCGGCGCAACAAACGCGAGAGTTTGCTGTCACGCTGAACTTCGGGTTGTGCGCCGATGCGTTGCAGGGCCAGCGCAACCATCGCCGTGATCGGCCCCGCTAGTGCGGCGATGAATGCAAGCGAGGCAAACCAGATCGTCGATACCGTGCCGGCCTGAGCGTCCGTAACGTCTTCTGGCTTCTGCCCGTACCAGCGAGCTGCCAGCCTACGAATCTGATCGTTGCGAGCGACCGGGAGGCGCTCTGTTTCCAGGCGGCTGAGTTCCGTCGCGATGGCCTCTTGCCGCTGCTGGTTCTTGGCGAGCGTTTCCGACTTGCGAGTTGCGACTTCCTGAGCGGCCGCTAGCGCGGTACGTGCCTCGTCAAGCTTACGGTCCCAATCGGCCGCGGTGCCATCATAGAGCTTCTCCAGATCGTTTCGCCTAGCCTCAAGGCGTTGTTTGTCTTGGAGGGTCATCGGAGGACTATCTTGTCGCAGCCTCTCATATTCGGTGCGGGCTGCGGCGACTGCGGGCTCCAATTCGGCCAATTTCGGCGCGAATTCAGCCTCTTTTTTGAGCCGCGGATTAGTTAGTTTGTTCAGCCCTTCTTCGTTGCGCTGCACTGATGCAAGGTCGCCCGTTTCGCGCGCGCTCTTTACGCGATCAACGTAGCTATCCCGCTGTCGCTCGAACTGCTCCACGGCGTCCTTGATCTCTCGATCGCGCCGTTCCACCAGCGCGCTTAGCGCTGCTTGTTTCTCCTCGAGAAGTTCTTTGGCTCGCGCAGCCGCAGGTGAAAGGGTGGTTGCGGCCTGCAGCTCTTCGTCAACCTCAGTTATCCGGGCACGCAATTTGTCGCGCTCGGTGTCAGCCAATCCACTGAGCTGCTCCAGATCGCTCCGGCCTTTGCCTCGTCGTCACTGTTTCGCAAACTTTCGGCTGCCGCCTTGAGATTCTCGAGCTCTTGCTGGAGTGTTTTGGTTTGGTTGGCGAAGTTGGCATACTGCACCTCCCGCATTGTGCTGGCGCGCTCCAATCCGAGTAGAACTGTCTCAAAAGTGATGCCGGCCAACACGAGTAGAAACGCCAGGATAACAGGTTTCCAAATCCACGAGGCGCCGAACAGAAGTGTGGCGATTGGGATTTTCGTCAGCTCGGCAATCGCGATCATAAAGAAGGGGGCACTCGCAAGGACAAGGTCCATTGAGTCCGCCGCCTCATTGGCAACAAAGCCGCGGTAACTCAGAGCGACGCCGGTT
>NZ_RZPW01001029.1:0-1735 GCF_003998455.1 Mesorhizobium sp. M7A.F.Ca.CA.001.08.2.1
CCGGCAGGGCGGCACGGTGACGGCCGGCAACGCCTCCGGCGTCAATGACGGCGCGGCGGTGCTGATCGTTGCCTCCGAGGCGGCGGTGAAAAAGTATGGGCTGACGCCGATCGCCCGCATCGTCGGCGGAGCCGCCGCAGGTGTGGCGCCGCGCATCATGGGCATCGGCCCGGTGCCGGCGACGCAAAAACTCTGCGCGCGGCTTGGCCTGACGCCAAAACAGTTCGACGTCATCGAGCTCAACGAAGCCTTTGCCTCGCAAGGCATCGCCGTGCTGCGCCAGCTCGGCATTGCCGAGGACGCCGAACACGTCAACCCGAATGGCGGCGCCATCGCGCTCGGCCATCCCCTGGGCATGTCGGGCGCCCGCATATCCGGCACGGCGGCGCTGGAGCTTCGCGAGCGCGGCGGCCGGTATGCGCTTGCCACCATGTGCATCGGCGTCGGCCAGGGCATCGCGATCGCGCTGGAACGGGTCTGATCGGCAAGTCTCTCCGGCTAACTTCGAGAATCCGGTGCGGTCAAATTTGACCACGTGGACAAAAGTCCGGACCCGTTCCATAGTTCCTCGTCTGATTTTTAGAACAGCCGGCTCGACACGGCTGTCGAACAGAGGGGAATACAATGGAAAACCGAAAGAACAGATTTCAATCCGCACGCGAAGGGCTTTCGCGACGCAATGTGCTGGAGTTGGGCGCGCTTGGCCTGGCTGCGGCAATGCTGCCGGGCGCTGCCTTCGGCAAGGACAAGAAACTGAAGGTGGCGGCGATCTTCGCTACGCCGATCGAGGAGCCATGGGACAACCAGATCCATGTCGCCCTGCAGAAGGCCGAGAAGGAACTCGGCATCGAATACAAATGGTCGGAGAAGGTGCAGACCGCCGATTTCAGCCGCGTCATGCGCGAATACGCGCAAGGCGGCTACCAGCTGGTGCTGGGTGATGCCTTCGCCGCCGAGCGTGAGTCGCGCCGCACCGCCAAGCAGTTCCCGAAGACCGCCTGGCTGTTCGGCTCGGGTGCCGGGCCGGCGGAACCGAATTTCGGCGTGTTCGACAACTGGATCCACGAGCCCGCCTATCTCTCCGGCATGATCGCCGGCAAGATGTCGAAGTCGGGCACGATCGGCGCTGTCGCGGCGATGGGCATTCCGGAAGTGAACCGGCTGGTCAACGCCTTCTTCGCCGGTGCCAAGGAGGTCAACCCGAACATCAAGAAGAAGGTCGCCTTCATCGGCTCTTTCTTCGATCCGCCCAAGGCCAAGGAAGCGGCGGTCGCGCAGATCGACGCCGGTGTCGACGTCATCTATGCCGAGCGCTTCGGTGTCATCGAAGCGGCGGTCGACAAGAAGATCCTTGCCATCTCCAACATGTCCGACCAGTCGAGTCTCGGCCCGGATACGGTCATCACCGGCCCGGTCTGGGACATGTATCCGACGGTCGAACAGGCGATCAAGCTGGTCAAGGCCGGCGTCTTCACCGCGCAGGACTATGGCGACTTCTCGCGCATGGCCAAGGGCGGCTCGCATCTGGCGCCTTACCACAAGTTCGACAAGACGCTGCCGGCTGATGTGAAGGAGCTGGTCGAAAAGAAGAAAGCCGAGATCCTCGAAGGCAATTTCCGCGTCGACGTGGACGAGAACACGCCGGTTTCGGATTGAGTTCTGGTTTGAGGGGCTGGCGCTAGGCGCCCCCCTCTGTCCTGCCGGACATCTCCCCCTCAAGGAGGGAGATTAGCAG
>NZ_RZPW01000102.1:0-11933 GCF_003998455.1 Mesorhizobium sp. M7A.F.Ca.CA.001.08.2.1
GTCGGAAGCGGTGCCGCTGCTGGCGCGGGTCTATCCGAACGGCCTCGCCGACGTGAACCATTTCCACGCCGCCGGCGGGCTCGGCTTCCTGATCCGCGAACTGCTCGACGAAGGCATCCTGCATGAGGATGTGCAGACGGTGTGGGGAGAAGGCCTGCGGCCTTATGCGGTCGAGGCAAAGCTCGGCGCCGACGGAGGCGTGGTGCGCGAAGCCTCGCCGCGGACAAGCGGCGACGAGAAGGTGCTGGCGCCTTTCAACAAGGCGTTCCAGGCGACCGGCGGCCTGAAGGTGCTGTCAGGCAATCTCGGCCACGCCGTCATCAAGACTTCCGCGGTGAAGCCGGAGCGGCGTGTCATCGAGGCGCCGGCCAGGGTCTTCGACAGCCAGCAAGGGCTGAACGATGCGTTCAAGGCAGGCACGCTGACCGGCGATTTCATCGCCGTCATCCGCTTCCAGGGGCCGAAGGCCAATGGCATGCCGGAACTGCACAAGCTGACCACCGTGCTCGGCATCCTGCAGGATCGCGGCCAGCGCGTGGCGCTGGTCACCGACGGGCGCATGTCGGGCGCCTCAGGCAAGGTGCCGGCGGCGATCCATGTGACGCCGGAGGCGGTCGAGGAGGGTCCTATCGCCAGGATCCACGAAGGCGACATCATCCGGCTCGACGCCGATGCCGGCACGCTGGAAGTGCTGGTGCCGGCCGGCGATTTCGCGCTGCGCCGGACGGCGGATGCCGATCTCATCGGCAACGAGTTCGGGTTCGGCCGCGAGCTGTTTGCCGGCTTCCGGCAATTGGTCGGCCGCGCCGATCATGGCGCCAGCGCCTTCGGCACGGCCTGACGGCAGTTCTGCGCAACCCATGAAAAGGGGCGGCACTTGGCCGCCCTCTTGCGGTTGTGCATACGATTCTATTGCACGGTTAGCTCGGCTCGCTCGCCGGCTTTGACCGTCACGTTGCCTTCTTTCGAACTGTTGTCGGATTTCTCCGAGACGACGGCATAGTCGCCCGCCGGGATCGCTGCCTGGTACTTCTGGTCGAATGCATAGCCAAGCGACTTGCGGTTGCCGTTGATGTCCTTCTTGGCCTCGAAAATCTCGATCTTCGAGGCTCCCGGCGCGGTGATCGCCAGCACGCCGGCATTCATTGCGATTTTCAGATCCTGAAATTCGCCGACCTTGACGGTGAACGGCTGCTCGACAACGGCGAGATCAACCGTCGCAATCAAGACATAGTCATCGGCCGGCAGATCGAATTTGCTGTCGGGTCCGTAGGCATAGGTCACCTCGTCCCTGGTTCCATCGATCTTCTTTTTTGCCTTGAGCACCTTGAAGCCGATGCCTGAACCGTCCGCCTTGTCGCCGCCGGCAGCATAATAAGCATTGGCAACGACATGGCCGACACCGACAATCATGTCCTTTTCCACGGTCTTGCCGGCAGCCAGCGGAATCGTTTCGGTAGCCACGCCCTGCCCGATCGTGACCGTCACTTTCTCGTCGCCGGCCGGCAACACGGCTTTCGTGGTCCCATAGAAGGTGGCGGGCATGTCAGCACCCGGATAATCGATGACGATAGCCGCGCCATCGACGACATCTGCCCCCTCGCTCGGTCGCGGATGGATGATGAGCGTGCCGGCATTCAAGTTGAAGAGAGGCGCGTAGACTTGGCCCGCCTCGATCTTGACTTTCTGCTCGGTCTTGGCCTGGCCGTCGCTGGCCACGACGATATAGTCGCCCGGTTCCAGATTGGCCTTGTAGGCGCCGTATTCGGTACTGACGTAGTCGCCGCGCGTGCCGTCGGGTTTCGCCTTGTAGATCTCCCAGGCATTGCCGTCAGTGACGGGATCGCCGCCCTCGGCAAGCACCGCTATCGGCAGGAAATTGAAGTCCGGTTTGGCCGGCTCGGGCGCGGGTGCCGGCGCAGGTGCCGGAGCCGGTTCAGGAGCAGGTGCCGGCGCCGCCACGGTCTCGGCAAGCGCCTCCTGCAGCGCCTTCTCGTCGGAGGCCTGGATGTATTTGCCGCCGGTGTTGTCGGCGAGGCAGGCGATCTGCTTGCCCTCGTCGGCGGTCAGGCCGAAGCCGACGACATCGGCGGTGAAGTCGACGCCGGATGCCTCGAGCTCCTTGCCAAGCGCGCAGGGGTCGCCGCCGCATGTTTCGAGCCCGTCGGTGATGAGCACGACGGTCGCCTTGTCCTCGGTGTATCTCAGCGCCTCGGCCGCCTGTTTGACCGCCGCCGTCAGCGGCGTCTTGCCGAGGAATTTCAGGCTGTCGGCGGCGGCCGAAATGGCGCTGCCCGAACCTGCCTGCGGCGGCACGATCAGCTGGATGTCGTCGCAGCTGCCCTTCTCGCGATGGCCGTAGGCCATGAAGCCGATCTCGTCGTCGGTGGGGACCGATTGAAGCACGGTTCGAAGCGACTCGCGGGCGATTTCGAGCTTGGGCTTGCCGTCGATCTGCGCCCACATCGAGCCGGACGCATCGAGAATGATGATGACCTTGTTTGCGGCGAAGCCGAACGTCGTCATCGACAAAAGGAGGATCGCCGCAGCGACGCCCCGTGCAAGTCCCGCCATCGAAATCTCCTAAATCCGCCCCTGATCCGGGCGGCAAGCTATTTGACGCGGCGCCGGGACACAAGTCCGGGCGCCCGGTGCGCAGGGCTGCGGACCCAGCTTAACAAAAGTCCTGACGACAGCCAGTTCGGCGGCGGCAGCAGCCTTTTCCCCGGTAATAGGAATTTTTTCTTGACACCATGACCTCAGCTAAGGTACATATTTGGCTATGGTGCTGATTTGCGCCGGTGACCCGCCGCAATAGGCGGGTTTATTCGTTTGATTCGCCCGTCAGCTTACGCGCGGCGAAGGCCCCGAAAGAACCCATTAACCCGAATTCATGGCCTTGGCCCGATGCGCCGGGGCCGAATGCCGAACTTTCAACCAAAACGAAAACCAGCTTAGTAAGTCGTGCGGCGTTCTTCCGAAGGCGGCCTGCCGAATTGCAGCCGGTAGCTCTGGGCGAAGTAGGAATGCGAGGTGAAGCCCGTCGCGATCGCCACGTCGAGGATCGGCATGTTGGTCTGGCGCAGCAGTTCGCGCGCCCGCTCCAGCCGCAATCGCATATAGTAACGGCCGGGCGTGACGCTGAGATGGCGCAGGAACAGGCGCTCGACCTGGCGCACCGAAAGGCCGGCGGATTTGGCCAGCTGTACCGCCGAAAGCGGCTCGTCGAGGTGGTCGGCCATCAGTTCGACGATGCGCCTGAGCTTCTCCGACTTGCCGGTCAGGTCGCGTTCGGGTCCGACGCGCTGACGGTCGCCGGCCGAGCGGATGCGTTCGTGCTGGAACTGGTTGGCGACGCCATTGGCCAGGTTCGAGCCGAAATCGCCGCGCACGATCTCCAGCATCAGGTCGATCGAAGTGGTGCCGCCGGCACAGGTGTAGCGCTTGCGATCGATCTCGAAGACGTTGCCAGTGCAGTTGATGTCGGGGAATCGCTCGACGAAGCCGGCACGGTTTTCCCAATGGATGGTGCAGCGATAGCCTTCAAGCTGGCCGGCCTCGGCCAGCAGGTAGGACCCGACCGACAGGGCACCCAGCGCATTGCCGCGCCGGCCCCAGCTTCGCAAAGCCGCCAGCACCTTGCTCTTGCCGGGGAATTCGGTCGTCAGCCCGACCGAGACGAAAAGGATATCGACCGGCGGCAGGTCGGCAACGGCGTAGTCGATCTTGAGCGGCAGGCCATTGGAAGCCATCACCGGATCGCCATCGGCCGACACCGTGGTCCAACCGTAGAAGTCGCGGCCAAGCAACCGGTTCGCCGACCGGAACGTATCGATCGCGGCAGCCAGCGAGAACATGGAGAACTTGTCTACCAGCAGGAATGCGAACTGCCGGCCGCCTTGAACGGGGTCAGTCATGACCGGCCGTTCTGAGGGAACACTGGGGTTCGGCAAAGCTGCAGCTTTCTGGCGGGTCAGAAGGACGGCCGTTTCAATCCGGCCGCAAGGTAGGCGGAGGCTAACGTATTGGCCATCAGCATGGCAATGGTCATGGGGCCGACACCGCCGGGCACCGGTGTGATGGCGCTGGCGGCCTTGGCCGCTTCGGCATAGGCGACATCGCCGACGAGGCGGGACTTGCCCTCGCCCTTTTCCGGCGCCGGGATGCGGTTGATGCCGACATCGATGACGGTGGCGCCTGGCTTCACCCAATCACCCCTGATCATCTCCGGCCTGCCGACGGCCGCGACAAGGATATCGGCGGTGCGGGCCAAGGCCGGCAGATCCCTGGTGCGGCTGTGGGCGATGGTGACGGTGCAGTTGGCGGCAAGCAGCAGGTTGGCCATCGGCTTGCCGACGATGTTGGAGCGGCCGACGACGACGGCGTTGAGGCCGGACAGGTCCTTGCCGCGCACCCGCTCGATCAGAAGCATCGAGCCGGCCGGCGTGCAAGGCACGAACGCTGTTTCGAGTTCACCGGTGCCGAGCTTGCCGACATTGATGAAGTGGAAGCCGTCGACATCCTTTTCCGGCGCGATGGTCTGGATGATCTTGCCGGCGTCAATGTGGGCCGGCAGAGGAAGCTGCACGAGGATGCCATTGATGGCCGGATCGGCGTTGAGGTCGCCGATGATCTTCAGCAATGCCTCTTCGGAGGTTTCGGCCGGCAGCGTATGCTGGACGGAATGAAAGCCGCATTCCTTGGCGGTGCGCGACTTGGACGCGACATAGACCTGGCTGGCCGGATCCTCGCCGACGATGACCACGGCAAGACCGGGCTTGGCCTTGCCCTTGGCGACAAGTTCAGCCGTCAGGGTCTTGACCGTCCCCACAACGTCCCCGGCAACGCTCTTGCCATCAATCACTTCAGCCATGGACCACCCTCAACACCAGAATGCCCAAGCGCGTCGCTTCCGGAAGCGACGCGCTTTTCGATCTTTCACAGCGTGGCATCTTCACGAAAAATCCAACATGCAATCCCGCCAAAGCGCCGTCCCATGCCGTTTACGCGAAACCGGCATGTTTTTGTACGGCACCGCGCAGATTTTTGTGGCTCAGAAGTAGCGGCGGCGCGTGCGGCTCTCGGTCAGTTCGCGAACCGCTTCGCGGAATTCGCGCAGGCTGGCGCGGATTTCCTCGATTGGCGCTTGCTGCTCGGCATCCTCCACGGCCCGCGACGGCTCCGCCGATCGCTGATGAGGCTGAGGCGCCTGCTGCTGCGCGACGGGCGGCTGTGGATAAGACTCGGAAGCGGGCTGAGCCGGATCGGACTGCTGCCCGGCATTGGCGGCCGGCATCGAACGCGGATAGGGATAGCCCGGCTGCTGCGCGTAGCCCAATGGCTGCGCGTAGGGATAGAGCTGCGGCCCGGAATATGGCCGCTGCGTCATCATGGGAGGCGGCAGTGGCGGCTGCGCCGTCTGCTGCGGATGGCCGCCGGGCTGGAAAGGTGGTGCCGGGTATGCTGTCGCGACCGCCTGCCGGGGCTCGAAGGCCGGCGCCGGCCGGGGATAGGCGCGGTATTGCGGATCCTGCGTTGGCTCCCCGTTTTCGGCAGAGGCCCATTCGACGGTATCGAACGGCTCCTCCCGGGATGGCCTGCGCGAGACGGACTTGTGCAGCCTCGACAGCAAGGCACCGATCCGGCCGGGACCTTCGGCCGGCGAGCCCTCGGCTTGCTGGACAGGCGGTGGCACGGCCGGCGGTGGTGATGCAGGCGGGGGTGTCGATGGCTGCGGCGCTGGTGGTAATGGCGGCGCCGGCGGCGGCGCTGCCCGATATGCCTTGTCTTCGTAAGGCGTCCGGCGTTCGTCCGTGCCATGGTCGCGACGCGAGCGCGAATTGGCGGTGTCACGCAGGCTCTCATAGGCGCCACGCATGGCTCCGAGGCCAATGCCGGAGGCGAAACCCAGCAACAGGCCGGCAAGCGCGACCACGACCCGCGACGGCCCGTTCGGCTCAAGCGGCGCGAAGGCCTTCGAGATCACATTGATGTTGGCTGTGTTGATGTCCTTCTGCTCGCCGGTCTCCTTGGCGCGCAGCAGGTACTGTTCGTAGACGGAACGCTTGGCGGTCGCCTCGCGCTCCAGTTCGCGCATCGACACGAGGTCGCTGTTGACGTCGCCGCTGCGGACCTTCAGCTGCGCCAGGCGAGAGGCAAGATCCTGTTCGAGCTGGACGGCGCGCTTGAGGTCGACCTGCAGCGACGAGCCGATGCGGCGCAGCTCCGAGGCGATGCGGTCGCGTGCGCCGGCAATCTGGGCATTGATCGCCTGGAGTTCGGGGTGACGCGGGCCGAGCCGGATGGCGGCGCGGTCAGCTTCCTGCTTGAGCGACGCATATTGCGAACGCAGATCGCTCATCGTGTTGGAGTTGATCTCCTCCGGCAAGGTACCGGTGAGAACCGAATTGACGTCGACCGAACGCGCCGAGGCCGCCCGGGCGTTGAGTTCGAGCGTGCGGGCGCGCGCGACCGACAGCTGCTCGTTGAGTTTCAGCATCTCATCGTCGCTGATGAGATGGCCCTGCGCGTCAACGAGATCGTGCGTGGCCCTGAAATCCTCGACCTTGCGCTCGGCTGCCTCGACGCCCTTGCGCAACTCGTCGAGCCTGGCCGTCAGTTCGTCGGTGGCGCGGCCTGCGGTGTCCGACTGTATCTGGCCGAAAGTCTGCAGGAAGACATCCGTCATCGTGTTGGCGATGAGGGCCGATTTCTCGCCATTCTGCGTGGTGGCGCTGACGGTGATGACGAAGGTCTTGCCGCCGCGCTCGACCGAAAGGCTCTCAGCCAGGTTGCCGACAGCAAGCGCGCGGCGACGGCTGTCGTCGACACCCCCCGGCCCATCATTGCGGGACAGGACGGAGCGAATGAGCGACATGACGCTGAGGCCGCCGCCGCCTTGCCCATTGAATTCCGGATCGTTGACCAGATTGAGCTTGTCGACGACCTTGTTGAGAACAGTGCCTGATGTCAGCACCCGAACCTGGTTCTCGACGATGGCCAGCGTGGCGTCGGAAGCGACGACCGACTGGGTGAGATCGCGGTCGGTGAGCTTCAGGTCGCGCGGGTCGACGATCAGTTCGGTGGTGGCCTCATATTTCTTCGGCGTCGACAGCGCGATGGTGATGCCGAGCGCGGCGCCCAGCAGTGTCGTCGTCACGATCAGCAGCTTCGACTTGCCGACACCGCGCACGACCTGCATCGGATCGATCAGCGGCTTCCACTGCTGGCTGTCCGTGCCGTCGTTTCGGGATAACGACGCGTCGCCTGCAGCGTAAGGTTCCGATGTATGATCGGCGCGACGTGCGCCAGCGGTTTCGGCGGCACCGGGCTGTGTCCGTGGCGTGGTTTGCGCGCGGTAGGCTTGCTCATGATTCCCGTCGGCCGCGACCGGATCCCCCGACAGTTTCGGGTTGCGCGCCTCGCGCTGCGAGCGGGCGAGGCGATGACGCGTGGCGGCGTCCTCGCGCCATGACGGGTCTGCCCGGTCGCCGATCGAGACCAGCGACGCGTCGGGTTCGTCGCCACGCACAGCCTGGCCCAGCGCCAGCAACGAGCGCTCGCGCTTCCAGTCTTCGCGGTTTTCCCTGTCGACCATCGTCTGGAACTTTACCCTTGGCGACCTGCGAACGGAGATTGGCCATTCGTTAAGCCACGCTAAACAGGCATGGAAAACAAAAGGTTAATTTTCCCGCGCCGAAGCGTCGGTTTCTCGTTTCGGTTGCATCTATTTTCGACACAAGCCCAGCCGCCAGAACGGCACGTTAAGTTTTCCGGCCTAGGCTCTCCATGAGACATGACGCAGGCCAGTGACATACCGCAAAGGCGGCCCCTCGCCCGGATCGGCAGCTTTTTGGCCGAACGACGGGGGCTGCTTCGCGACTATTTCTCAGCGATCAGCGGTGCCGGTGGGCGACTGGTGTTTTCGCTGGCCTATTTCATCGCGCTGGCCAACACGCTGTCGATATCCGAATTCGGCATGTTCGCCACCGCGTCGGCGGCCGGCGTCATGCTGTCGCGCATCCTCGCTTTCGGGTTCATCTCGGCGCTTTACCGCACCGCCACCATCCGCCCCAATCTGATCGGCACCTTTTCCGCCGGCTTCCTGCTGCTCGGCGTGCTGTCGCTGCCGCTGCTGGCCGTGGCCTCGTTCGGCGTCTATCTGCTTTTCTTCGCCGACACCGTGCCGCTGTCGGTGTTTGCCGCAATCGTCTTTGCCGAGGCGCTGTTGTGGCGGCCGGTGGAGGTGGCGCTGATCGTCAACAACGGCCTGGGCAAGTTCGGCCGTGCCGCGCTGCTGGCCATCCTGGCGACCGCGCTGCGGGCGCTCGGCGCGGTGCTGTTCATGTTCTCAGCGCAACACAGCGTCTGGATATGGTCCTGGTTCTATATCGGCGCCAATGCCGCCTCGCTGCTGATTGCCTTCGGCTTCTTCTACCCGCGCCAGAAGCTGCGGCTGCGCGTCGAGCTGTATCTTCGGCGATTGGCCGATTCCATCTATGTGGCCGGCGCCGAAGTGCTGTTCTACCTGCAGATGGAGTTCGACAAGCTGCTGGTGCTGGCGATCGGCGGCCCGCATCTGGCCGGCATCTACGCCATCATCATGCGGCTGGTAGACCTGACGGCCATTCCGATCCGCACCTTCTCGATGATGCTGGTGCAGCGCATGATGCGCGCGCCGGAACTGTTGTCACGGCTGGCGGTCAAGAGCGGCATCGAAGGCGGCGTTTTCGCGGTGTCGACGCTGGCGCTCTTGACGCTCGGCATCGTGCTGCATTTCTTCCCCAATGCGCTCGGCAAGAATGTCGCCGAGGCCGCCCCGCTGGTGGTGCTGGCAATCTGCGTGCCGGGATTGCGCAATCTGGTCGAATACCAGGCCGAGCTTTTGTTCGCACGCGGCCAAACGCTGGTGCGGGCGCTCAATCTCGGCCTGCTCGCCGGATTGAAGGCGCTGTTGCTGACTTATGTGCTGACGACCATCCTCGACACGCCGAAGCTGGTGCTGTCGCTCAATGTCGTCTTCCTGCTTCTGTATCTCGCCTCGACGCTGCTCACCTATTCGGCGATGCGCAGGCCGGCCAAACCCGTCTAGGACTTTCTCATTTGTACATGACTTCTGGACAAACGGAAATCGTTGTCCGAGAAAACCGGTTTCCGCTTTTCGGGATGATCTAATCCAACCCAATCAGACGGCGGATGCGGCCGATATCGGTGCCGATGAAGGATTGCATGCCGATCGCCACCTGCTCCGGCGCCATGGCGGCAACGAAGCGGCGGAACTCGTCATCCGAAAGCGCTTCGCCGGTCCAGTGCACGCGGCAGAACTCTTCGGAACCGTGGAAGTGGCCGGCTCCGTCCAGCAGATCGTCGACATAGCGGCCGTAGATCATGCATTCGGAGAATTTGCGCGCCGAGCCGACGACCTCGACCCAGTTGCGACCATGGACCCTTTCGATCGCACCGCACATCGCCAGCACGGTGTCGCGCCGCCACGCGATCAGCGTCGAGATGTAGTCATGGTTCGACATCCGGGACGGGTCGATGCCGAGTGCCGAGCCGGCGTTGCGCGACCAGATGCGATGCTCCTCATGACCTTCGTCCGCCAGCACAGCGTCGCGGCGGAACAGGCGCACCTTGCCGTCGCGCCAGAAGGCGCTGCAGTCGAAAGGTTTCAGGAACGCAACATCGGAATCACAGAAGATGAGCACGTCTTGAGATGCATGCGCCGAGATGGCGATGCGGCGCAACTGCTGCACATGCCAGCCGCGCAGCGGCTGCGTCTTCAGGCTGAGCCAGACGCGCCGGCGAAACAGGCTGAGCGGGTCGTCGAAGGCGTGCAGCCAGCGCGGCAGCAATTCCCGCTCGTCGACCACCGTGCGGCGGCCGGTCTCCAATTGGCGAAACAGGCCGACATCGCGATGCTCGACCAGGATGTAATGGTGCGCCGCGCCGGAAACGTGGCGATCAAGTGTCTCACACAGCAGGCGACAGCGCTCGAAATCGGGCGCATAGCTTGCCGTCACGATTGCCGCCGTCGGTGTCTGCCGAAGCGGGCTTGGCTCGACAGCAGCACCTGGCACGAACCTGCTGTTCATTTGATATCTCCCGCGGCTTCGGGCGCAAGCGAGAATTTCTGCCTGACGACGCGCAGCAGGAACAGCGGGTTGCCGACCACATAGCGGCGCCACAGGCGGCCCGGCTCGACAGCCAACCGGAACAGCCATTCGAGCCGCAGCCGGCGCATCCACAAGGGCGCGCGGGGCACCGCGCCGCTCAGGAAATCAAGCAACGCGCCGACGGCGATCGGCAGCGTGCAATGGCGCGCGTCGATATGGCGTTCGATCCACAATTCCTGGCGCGGCACGCCCATGGCCACGAGCAGCACGTCGGGCCGAAGCGCGGCAATCCGGTCGACGATTTCCTGCTCCTGCGAAGGGGGGAAATAGCCGTCATGGATCACCACGAACCGGTGCTGCACGGCCAGTGCCGCCAGCTTGACCGACGCCGCTTCTGCGTTGACGCGCGTCGCGCCGAGCAGCCCGACGGTCAGCGGCGTCGTCGAGGCCTGCAGGAAGGCTGGGACGAAATCGGTACCATTGAGATTGTCGGGAAACGGCGCCCCGTAGAGGAGCCTCGCCGCCAGATCGATGCCGATGCCGTCGGGCAGGATGAGGAAATCATCGAGTGCTTCGGCGAACACCGGGTCGGTATAGGCGATGTTGGCATTGTGGGCGTTGAGGAAACTGACCTTGGTGAAGCGCCGCTCGGCAATCAGCCGGTTCAGCAGGGCGATGGCATCGTTCCAGCGGACCGCAACCACCGGGATGCCAAGGATCGTCTTCAGCGTGTCGAGCCCGAACGCGGCGCGGGCGGAATGCATGTTCATGCAAACGCCTCCTGCCTGAGAGGGGCGAGCTTTTCGAGGCCGAGCCGGATGGCAGCGTCGAGCGCCTTGACCTGCGAGCCCCGGAACGCGCTGCCGTCAACGTCGCGGATGTCGGCCGCCGCAGCCTCGAGCGCCCTGGCGAAGGCAACGGGATCGTCGGTGACGACGCAATTGGAAGGACGGTGGTCGATGCCGCGCAGCGAACGGCTGGTGGCGACCGAAGGCAGGCCGAGCTCGAAGGTTTCGATGGTCTTCAACTGGACGCCGCTGCCGGCGGTGCTGATCAGCGGGATGACGGCAGCACCGCGCACGAAAGCTTGCGCGTCGGGCACGCGGCCGACAAATTCGACACCCGGATGCTTCGACGCGACGCCCGAAGGCATGTGGCCCGCAATGCGGATGCGGAAATCGGGCCGCAGATGCGGCACGACCTTGCCCAGGAACCAGTCGAGGCCGATGCGGTTCGGCTGCCAGGTCCAGGTGCCGATCAGTGCGGCGTCGCAATCGGTGCGGCGCGGGCTTTTCAGGGTTGGCGCCTGGGCACCGGTCACCAGCGGCAGCACCGCCGAGCGGTTGTCGGAGGCGACACCGAGTGCGGCGCGGTCTTCCTCGGCTAGGGTGAAGACGAAGCGCGCCCGGCGGCAGAGACGCTCTTCGACGGTCTTGAGCAGCCTTGCCTCGCGGCGAAACAGCAGGCGCTGGAAGAGACCGTCGGCGGCAGCGGCATTCTCCCGCGCCGAAAGATGCTCGACATTGTGGGCAACGAAGATCGAAGGCCGCTCAGCGAACAGCTTTTCGAAGGCGCCGGCGAACTGCACGGAATTCAAGACATAGCCGTCAAACGGTCCGGCACGCTCAATGGCAGCGAGAACATCTCTGTCGGACACGGCGCGCAGCTTGACCGACGCGAAGGTGAGGCCCGAAAGCAGCGCCTTGCCGACCCAGGCCAGCTTTTGCCGTGCGGAGGCATTGTCGGTGCGCACGTCGATCGCCCCGAGCACCACGGTGTTTTCGGGGTCGGCCGCGGGCTTCCCCGGCCAGGTAAAGC
>NZ_RZPW01001030.1:0-1730 GCF_003998455.1 Mesorhizobium sp. M7A.F.Ca.CA.001.08.2.1
GGTCGAAGACATGCAGCGACAGCGATTCGGAAGTCGCGGCCAGCCAGCCGTCGACATGGCGGATTTCCTGATAGGCCCGCAGCCGCTTGTCGTCATGGTCGATGAGCTGGAAGGAGACCGTGACCTTGTGCTCGAGATGCAGCTCCTGCACGTAGCAGACATGGACTTCGGCGGTGTAGATGGTGAGGCGGCGATCCCTGGCATAGTTCGGTCCCATGCCCATTGCCTCGAAGGCGTCGTCCGAGCAGCGGTCGAACAGCACGTTGTAATAGGCCATGTTGAGATGGCCGTTGTAGTCGATCCAGTCCTTCTCGATGTCCATGTGTTTTGAGACGAAGGGAGTGGGGATGGGCATCGAAACTTCCTTGTTCTGGTGCTGGACAGAGCGTGGCGGGTAAGACTACGCATCCATAATCGCATAACAAGCGTGGACGCTGGTCCATTCGCGGAGGAATTCATGGCTCTGAGCGACCTCAACCCGGTCGAACGCAACGAGGAAGGCATCGCTGCGGTGCTCGGCATCCTCAAGCAGCAGCTCGGCGAGCGATTTCAGACCGGCCAGGCGATCCGCTCGCAGCATGCACATACCACCACCTACATTCCGACGCAGGCACCGGATGGCGTTGCGTTCCCCGAGACGACGGCCGAGGTGCAGGAGATCGTGCGCGCCTGTGCGGCGCACCGCGTGCCGGTGATCGCCTTCGGCGTCGGCTCCTCGCTGGAGGGTCACACCAACGCACCGGGCGGCGGCATATCGGTCGACACATCGCGCATGAACCGTATCCTGGCGGTCAATCCACAGGATCTCGACTGCACGGTCGAACCCGGCGTCACCCGCGAGGATTTGAACCGGCATCTGCGCGACACCGGCCTGTTCTTTCCGATCGATCCCGGTGCCAATGCCTCGCTGGGCGGCATGGCCGCAACGCGGGCCTCCGGCACCAACGCGGTGCGCTACGGCACGATGCGCGAGAACGTGCTGTCGCTGACCGCCGTCATGGCCGACGGCGAAACGGTGACAACCGGCAAGCGGGCGAAAAAGAGCTCGGCCGGCTATGATCTGACGCGGCTGCTGGTCGGCTCGGAAGGCACGCTCGGCATCATCACGTCGCTGACCTTGAAGCTGCAAGGCATCCCGCAGGCGATTTCGGGCGGCGTCTGCCCGTTTCCGAGCGTCGAGGCGGCCTGCAACGCGGTCATCGCGACGATCCAGATGGGCATCCCGGTGGCGCGCATCGAACTGGTCAACGCGCTGCAGATGCGGGCGATGAAGAATTATTCCAAGCTCGACTATCCCGAGAGCCCGTGCCTGTTCGTCGAGTTTCATGGTAGCGATGCCGGCGTTGCCGAACAGGCCGAAACCTTCGGCATGATCGCGGAGGAAAATGGCGGCGGGCCGTTCCTGTGGACCAGCGTCGCCGAGGAGCGCACCAAATTGTGGAAGGCGAGGCACGACGCCTACTGGTCGTCGCTGACCCTGCGGCCGGGAGCCAAGGGGCTGTCGACCGATGTCTCCGTGCCGATCTCGCGCTTTGCCGAATGCGTCATGGAAACCGAGGCCGATATCGCCGAGATGGGCCTGATCGCGCCGATCGTCGGCCATGCCGGCGACGGCAATTTCCACGTGCTTGTGCTGATGGATGTGAACGATCCCGAGGAGATCGCGCTGTCGGAAAAATTCGTCGCACGGCTTAACATGCGGGCGATCGCCATGGACGGCACCTGCACCG
>NZ_RZPW01001031.1:0-1729 GCF_003998455.1 Mesorhizobium sp. M7A.F.Ca.CA.001.08.2.1
ACTACATGGTGCCCTCCTATCCCGACGAGCTGCCGGCGATCCCGATGACGGTTTCCAACAAGGTGGATTTGCGCCAGCTGCCGAAGCCGACAAGCGTGCGGCTTTCGGGCGATCGCGCCATGGGCGCGCCCGCCCATGACGACGAGCGTTTCCTGGCCGACGCGCTGGCCGCAGTGCTGAAATTCGACGACGTGTCCGTCGAGGACAATTTCTTCGACGATCTCGGCGCCAACTCGCTGCTGATGGCGCATTTCTGCGCCCGTGTGCGCACCAGGAAGGAATGGGCGACGGCGTCCATGCGCGACATCTACCTCCACCCGACCGTGGCGCGGCTGGCGCTGCATCTGGGCGTAGCGGACGAGATGACGACGGCCACCAACGAGCCCGTCCTCACGCGGCGGGCCTCCAATCTTGCCTATTGGACCTGCGGCGCCGCACAGCTGATGTTCTACGGGCTCTACAGCTATGGCGCCCTGTGGGCGATCAATGGCGGCCTCAACTGGATGTACGACGCGCTCGACGATCCGCTGCAGCTCTACATCAGGTGCGTGGCGCTTTCGGCCGCCGTGTTCTTCGGCATGTCGGGCTTTGCCGTCCTCGCCAAATGGGTGCTGGTCGGCCGCTGGAAGGCGGAGGCGTTTCCCATCTGGGGCGTGCGTTACTTCCGCTTCTGGGTGGTCAAGACGTTGATCCGCACCGCGCCCGTCGTGCTGTTCCGCGGCAGCCCGCTCTACAGCATCTACCTGCAGCTTCTCGGCACCAGGCTCGGCAAGAACGCCGTCATCGAATCGAAATCCGTGCCCGTCTGCACGGATCTCATCTCGATCGGCGCCAACACCATCCTGCGCAAGGAATCGATGATCCTCGGCTTCCGGGCGCAGTCCGGCTACATCCACACCGGGCCGCTGACCATTGGCCGCGACGCCTTTGTCGGCGTCGGCTCGACGCTCGACATCGACACCAGGATCGGCGACGGCGCCCAGCTCGGCCATTCGTCCTCGCTGCACCGCGGCCAAAGCATCCCCGACGGCGAACGCTGGCATGGCTCGCCGGCCGTGCCGACCACGGCCGACTATTGCAAGGTGCGCAATGTCGATCCGTCCAACATCCGGCGCTTCCTGTTCGAAGCGGTTCAACTGATCGGCCTGTTTGCCATCGTCACCCCCTTGCCGCTGCTATTCCACAGCTATTGGGAAAATGTCGGCGACGACTACCAGGAAACCATCGGCGTCGTCGCGATCGGCACCACGGTCACGCTGTTCGGCTACATGGCCGCATCCTTCCTGGCGGCGACGCTGGTGCCGCGCCTGGTCAGCCTGCTGTTGAAGCCCGGCCGCACCTACACGCTGTACGGCTTCCGCTACTGGCTGCAGACCGTCGCTGAATTCTCCAGCAATTCCCGCGTGCTCGGGCTGCTGGCCGGCGACAGCTCGGCCATCGTGCACTACATGCGAGCGATCGGCTGGAACCTCAACAAGGTGGTGCAGACCGGCTCCAATTTCGGCTCCAACCAGCAGCACGAAAACCCGCTTCTGTGCGAGATCGGCACCGAGACCATGGTGTCGGACGGGCTGTTCATGATCAACATGCACAAATCCGCCGCCGCCTTCAGGCTCGAGCCGACGAGAATCGGCGAGCGCAACTATCTCGGCAACAACATCTACTATCCGCCGGACGGCCGCACCGGCGACAACGTCCTGCTCGGCACCAAGGTGATGGTCCCCATCGA
>NZ_RZPW01001032.1:0-1727 GCF_003998455.1 Mesorhizobium sp. M7A.F.Ca.CA.001.08.2.1
GGCATACATGACCCCGGGACTGGTGACGTTCTTGTCGACGCTGATGCTTGGCCGGATCGGCCGCACGGAACCCGTGGTGACGTCGTCGAGCTCGAGCGCCGGCAGGCCGCCGCCCGAGGTCGAGCAACCGGCGGCGCTCAGCAGCGCAAGCGCCCCTGCCCCGGACAGGATGGCGCGGCGGGAAAGATGATGATCGGTTTCGATTGCGTCGCCATTTCGCGGCGGCGTCAGACCTTGCGGCAACTCACGCATATACCCAGACCCTACGCTGTCGGCGGGAAGCACGGTCCGGCCGGATAGCAGGCATTTTCCTCATTCATGGTTGATAAAGCGTGAAGACCTTGCACAGCCTGCATTTGCGCATGGCCTTGGCGATGTTCGACCTTCTTGCCTGAACTTGAACGAAGGCTGCTGCACAAAAAGACCTCGGTCGAGTCATATTCCCGGCGCCGGCGTCTCCTACTCCTCGGACCATCAGCGAGGGGCCTCCATGTGCAAGACCTTAAAAACCGACATCAAGCTTTTTGCCGCTGCCATTGTCGCGGCGGCAACCGTTCTCGGTGCCAATGTCAGCCTGGCCGATATAGTGAGCACGCTGAGCGGCGCGAACTGACACCGATCTGCCGCTGGCGCAGTTAGGGAAATCGCCTCTTTACATTCTCCCGGGCCTAAGGATTTATCCTCTTCTTTAAGCTCAAAGGAGACGAGCATGTCCTTCGAAAACTGGGCCGCCTTCGCTGCCGCATCGACGATCCTTCTCATCATTCCAGGTCCGACCATCCTGCTGGTCGTGTCCTATGCGCTGGGCCAGGGCTGGCGTACCGCTCTGCCGATGGCCGTCGGCGTGGCGTTGGGGGATTTCACTGCGATGACGTTGTCGATGCTGGGTATCGGCGCGCTGCTGGCGGCCTCGGCGACCGTCTTCACCATCCTGAAGCTGATCGGCGCCGGTTATCTGATCTATCTTGGCGTGAAACTGTTTCGCGCCGGCGGCGCGTTGAAGGCCGAACCGCGCACCGACGCGGTCTCCTCGGCCAAGATGATGGCGCACGCCTGGCTCGTCACCGCGCTCAACCCGAAAAGCATCACGTTCTTCGTTGCTTTCCTGCCGCAGTTCCTCGACCGGCACGCCGATTTCTGGACGCAGATGCTGATCTTCGAGACGACCTTCCTGGCGCTCGCCTTCGCCAATGCCTTCGGCTATGCGCTGATCGCGGCACGCGCACGCAACGTGGTGCGCAATCCCAAGGCGATCCGCATCTTCAACCGCACCGGCGGTACGCTGCTGGTCGGCGCCGGCATCGCCACGGTGGCGATGCGTTCCAGCAATTAAGCTGTCTTTTTGGTCATGATCCCGAAACTGGTTTTCGGGATCATGACCGGCCTTACCATTTGACGCTGAAGCCCAGATTGCCTTCGAGGATCCGACGCTTGTCGCCACCGAGATTGGTGGTGTAGTCGCCGGTGGCGAAGATGCTGACCTTGTCCGTCACCTTGGCAATCACGCCGCCGCCGAACTCGAACGAGGTCGATCTGCCCTCGGTCGAGATGTCGGTGGTGTCGAAATTGACATGGCTGGTGCCGCCGAAATCGTGCCAGATGTTGGCCTTGAGATACGGCTGCAGCGCCATGCCATTGATCGTTGTTTCGCCTTGCAGCCGTGCGCCGAGCCGGCCGGTCACGCTGCCGTCCGTATCGAAGGAAACCGAAGCAAAGCGGTCCGACGC
>NZ_RZPW01001033.1:0-1726 GCF_003998455.1 Mesorhizobium sp. M7A.F.Ca.CA.001.08.2.1
GGGCACACTGATCGACAAGATAGACAAGGTCGACGATTACACCGTGCGCTTCACGCTGACGGCTGCCAACGTCACCTTCCTGCCCGGCATCGCGCTCGACTATCTCTCCATCCTGTCCCTGGAGCAGACCGAAAAGATGGTCGCCGCCGGCACGCCGGAACTGATCGATAGCGAACCCGTCGGCACCGGCCCGTTCGTGCTGCAGGCCTATGTCCCCGACAGCCAGATCCGCTACGCCGCCAACAAGGATTATTGGCGCGGCCCGCCGAAGATCGACACTCTGGTCTTCGCCGTCACGCCCGAGCCGACCACGCGCGTCGAGCGCCTCAAGGCCAATGAGTGCCAGGTCGCCGCCCCGCCCCCGCCAAGCGCGGTCGCCGATTTGCGCACCGATCTCGACATCACCGTGCTCGACCTCAAGGGCCAGAACATCGGCATTCTCGGCTTCAATGTCGAACACCAGCCGCTCGGCGATGTGCGCGTGCGCATGGCACTGGCCAAGGCCGTCGACCGCAAGGCGATCGTCGACGCCGTCTATGCCGGCGCCGGCGCGGTCGCCGGCAGCGTCGTGCCGCCGGCGCAGATAGGCGCCGTCACCGACGCCGGCATCGACTATGATCCGGATGGCGCGAAGACACTGCTGAAGGAAGCCGGCCACGAAAGCGACTTGAAAATCAGCCTGTGGGCGATGCCGGTGTCGCGGCCCTACAATCCCAACGCCAAGCGCATGGCCGAGATGATCCAGGCCGAATGGGCGAAGGTCGGCGTCAAGGCCGAGATCGTCAGCTTCGAGTGGGGCGAATATCTCAAGCGCACTGCCGGCGGCGAACAGGACGCCTACCTGCTCGGCGGCAGCAGCGACAATGGCGACCCCGACAACATGCTGAGCTATCTGCTCTCCTGCGACGGCGTGAAGGGCGGCTCCAACCGCTCGCGCTGGTGCGATCCAGCCTTCGAGAAGCTGCTGCAGGACGGCCGCGTCGCCGCCGATCCGAAACAGCGCGCCGACATCTACGCCAGGGCGCAGGCGATCCTGAAGGTCGAGGTGCCGGTGGCGCCGATCGCCCATTCGGTGGTGGCGATCCCGATCCGCAAGAGCGTGCTCAACTACGTGCTCGACCCCTTCGGCCGGCAGAACTTTGCCGCTGTCGATATGGCGGAGTGAAGCTTGGCGACCCTGCCCTCGGGCTCGACCCGAGGGCGCACCGACATCTATGAAACCAGCAATTTAGCGGCGAAAGCAGAATCCATGCGTGAAGACCTAACGCCCTCCTCAAGACCTATCTCACCGATGGCGCGGTGGGCGCCTCGCTCGCCTACTCCACAGGCGCCGCACCAGCTGCCCTCACCGCCGGCCTCGCCGACCGGGAACATGGCGTTGCCGTCTCGCTCGACCGCCTGTTCAAGATCGGCAGCTGCACCAAGACCTTCGTTGCCGCGGCGCTGGTCAAGCTCGCCCAGGAGGGCAGGCTCGACCTCGGCGCGCCGATCGTCGGCTGGTTTCCCGACCTGCCGGGCGCCAAGGACATTTCAGTGCGCCAGCTGATCAACCACCGCAGCGGCCTGCCGGAGTTCGAATATTACATTCCGATGGATCCGAGCCGGCAATGGACGCCGCAGCAGCTGGTCGACATCGCCTTCGCCTCCGACAAGCAGAAGGCGCCGGGCGGAGCCGCCGTCTACAACAACACCGGCTATGTGCTGGCCGGCATGGTGATCGAGGCGG
>NZ_RZPW01001034.1:0-1721 GCF_003998455.1 Mesorhizobium sp. M7A.F.Ca.CA.001.08.2.1
GTAGGGCAGTAGGGCAGTAGGGCAGTAGGGCAGTAGGGCAGTAGGGCAGTAGGGCAGTAGGGCAGTAGGGCAGAGACCTCCAGGCAATTCACTTGTTGTCACATATTGCCCTACTGCCCTACTGCCTTATTCCCCTACATCTTATCGATCACCGACTGCACGCCCTCGGTCGGGGCGTCGACGGACGATCCGGCTACCATGATGGCGGCGACGATCGCTTCGGGGTCGTCGACGACCAGCGGCTTGACCCGCTGCGCGGTGTGGATGAAGCCTTCGGCGGCCATGTGATCGAGCAGCGCCAGCATCGGATCCCAAAATCCTTTGACATTGGCGAAGACGATCGGCTTGCGATGATGGCCAAGTTGTCCCCAGGTCATGATCTCGACGATCTCCTCGACCGTGCCGATGCCGCCCGGCAGTGCCACAAAGGCGTCGGATTTCTCGAACATCTTGTGCTTGCGCTCGTGCATGTTGTCGGTGATCAAGAGTTCATCGAGCCGGTCAAGCGCTGTTTCGCTCGCCTCCTTGTTGATCAGGAAGCGCGGAATGATGCCCGTCACCTTGCCGCCGGCCTTGAGCGCGCCTTCGGCGACAGCGCCCATGATGCCTTTGGTGCCGCCGCCATAGACCAGCCGCAATCCCGCTTTGGCAATTGAGCGCCCGAGCAGGTGTCCGGCCTTGATATAGATTTCATCGCGGCCCGGAGACGAGCCGCAATAGACGCAGACGGATCGAATCGTGTTCATGTCGATGATTGGTGATTGGGTCTGAAAGCGCGGTCAAGCCCCAAGGGTTAACAGCCTGGGCTTTTTCTTGTCGGTATTGCTAAAACAGGCTAGACCGGCGTTAGGTGGCTAAGGGGTAGGGAAATATGGCAATTAATCCACTGAAGGCGTTCCTGTTCGCGGCGGGTGGGACCGTTGCGGCCGCGGGAACCGCCTATGTAGCGGGCGCACTCGACCCGTATCTCAATCCCACGCCGCCGGCGCAAGTGGCGGCGCAGACGCCGCCCGCAGCGGCAAAATCGGCCGATCCCGGCACCGAAGCGCGGCTGCCCGCCGCTGAAGTCCCGGCGGCTCCCGCCGCAGTGCCCCAGGCAACGGCACCCGCCGCACCGGCCGCGGACGCGGCGGCGCCTGCTGCGACCGGTCCGGTCGCACCGTCCTTCGATGTCGTGCGCGTCGAAAGCAATGGCTCGATTGTCGTCGCCGGCAATGCGGCACCCAACGCCAAGGTCGAAATCCTCAATGGCTCGACGGTGCTTGGCTCGACGGTCGCTGGTCCCGATGGCGCCTTCGTTATCATTCTCGATGATCCGCTGAAGCCCGGCGATTATACGATCGCGCTGCGCGCGACCACCGGTGACGTCGTAACGCCCTCGGTGCAGACCGCCGTCGTTTCGGTTCCCAAGGATGCGGCCGGCCAGGTGCTGGCCATGGTCGAGGAGCCGGGCAAGCCGGCCGAATTGCTGACCGTTCCCGCACCCGAGACAAAGCCGGCTGCTCCGGCCGCCGCGCCGGCTGCTCCCACAGCCGAAGCCCCCGCAACCGCTCCGGCGCCAGCCGCCCCAGCGCCAGCCGTGGTCGACGCGACACCGGCTCCTGCAGCGCCGGCGACGCCGCCCGTTGCAGGCGTGACCGAGCCCAAGATCGTCGTCGAGGCGGTCGAGATCGACGGCAGCAAGATCTTTGTCGCCGGCCTCGCCGATGCCGGCCGCAAGG
>NZ_RZPW01001035.1:0-1720 GCF_003998455.1 Mesorhizobium sp. M7A.F.Ca.CA.001.08.2.1
CGTCCTTCACGGCGCGCAGTGCATGGCCATGGCTGGCATAGGTCTTGTTCAGCCCGGTGACGCGCAGCACCGGCGCTGCCGCCGCCCTTGGTACAGGCGCCACATCGCTCGGTGTCGCACGCGGCAGCGCCTGCGCCTTGTCGTGATGAAAGCAGCGCGACAGCCGGCCGCCCAGATCGTAGAGCGGCGGCGATTCGCTGCGGCAGCGGTCGTCGGCGAGCGCGCAACGGTCGGCGAAGGCGCAGCTCTTGATGTCGGCCCCGATGCCGGGCAGGAAGCCGGGAATGGTATCGAGGCGGCCCTGGTCCTTGCGCTGGCCCCCGCGCGGCAGGCAGCGCAGCAAGGCTACGGTGTAGGGATGGCGCGGGTCGTTGAAGACGACCTCCGTCGGTCCTTCCTCGACCAGCATGCCGGCATAGAGCACGCCGACGCGGTCGCACATGTTGGAGACGACGGCGAGGTTGTGGCTGATAAACAGGATCGAGGCCGAGAGTTCTTGCCGCAGCTGCGCGATCAGGTCGAGCACTTCGGCCTCTACCGTCGCATCGAGGCCGGTCGTCGGCTCGTCGAGGATCAGCATCGACGGATCGTTGGCCAGCGCCATGGCAATCGCCACGCGTTGCTGCATGCCGCCGGAAAGCTGGTGCGGGTAGCGCTGCATGACGCTGACGGGGTCGGAGATGCGCACGCGGTTCAGCATGGCAATCGCCCGGTCGGTGGCCGCTTGTCCCGAAATGCCGCCGAGTTCAAAAATCTCGGTCAACTGACGGCCGACGCGGATCGACGGGTTCAGCGCCTTGCCCGGGTCCTGATAGACCATGGAGACGCTTTCGGCCCGCGCCCGCCTGAGCGCCTCGGCGTCGAGTTTCATCACGTTCTGGCCGTCGAGCGATATCGTGCCGCCGGTGATAGAACCGTTTCTCGGCAGATAGCGCACCACCGTAAGCGCCACGGTGGATTTGCCGCAGCCGGATTCGCCGACCAGCCCATAGGCTTCGCCCTGGCCGATGGTGAGGCTGAGGTTACGCAGCACGGCGCGGTTGCGGCCGGCGACGCGGTAGGCAACCGAAAGATCGGTGACTTCGAGTGCGTTTTCGGCCTTGGCGGAGTTAGTCATTGAGCGCTCCGTGAACGCCGTCGGCGGCCAGATTGACGCCGATGACCAGCGAGGCGATGGCGAGCGCATCGAACAGCACCGTCCACCAGAAGCCGCCGCCGATCATGCCGTAATTGTTGGAGATCGACAGCCCCCAGTCGGGAGAGGGCGGCTGGATGCCGAAACCCATGAAGGAGAGCGTGGCGACGGCGAAGATGGCATAGCCGAGCCGCACAGTGGTTTCGACCAGGATCGGCGGAATGACGTTGGGCAGGATCTCGACGAACATCGTATGCAGGGCACTTTCATGCCTTAGCTGCGCGGCAGCGACATAGTCGAGTTCACGCTCGGCCAGCACCGCGGAGCGCACGGTGCGCGCGATGATCGGCGCGAAGCTTAAGCCGATGACAACGATGACCGTCGTCTTCGAGGTGCCGAGCGCAACGATCGCCAGCAACGCAACGATGACCACCGGGATCGCCATGAAGGCTTCCAGGATTCGGCTGACGACATCGTCGACGAAGCCGCGAAAATAGCCGGTGACGAGGCCGAGCGCCGTGCCGGCCACTGTCGCCAGCAAGGTCGCCAGCGGGGCGACGGTCAGGATGTCGCGCGAGCCGACGA
>NZ_RZPW01001036.1:0-1720 GCF_003998455.1 Mesorhizobium sp. M7A.F.Ca.CA.001.08.2.1
AGCAGGCGCAGGGTATCGTCGTGCGCAAGGACTCGCCCGAGCTGCTTGCCGCCGTCAACGACTTCCTGAACGGGAAGAAGAAGGACGGAAGCCTGGGCAAGCTGCACGAGCAATGGATGAAGGCGCCGTTGCCGGACTTCATCGAAAACGCCGAGAAGTAGGTTCAGGCACGGCCGGCCGCAGGGAGATGTCCACGTGAGTTCAGAACAGGCGAACGCAACCGTCTCGCTCGCGGTGAGCATGGAAAACGTCGAGAAATACTACGGCGCTTTCCATGCGCTGAAGGCCGTCAACCTGACGGTCCGCACAGGCGAGCGAATCGTCCTTTGCGGCCCGTCCGGCTCGGGCAAGTCGACGCTCATCCGCTGCATCAACCAGCTCGAGCAGGTCCGCAGCGGCAGGATCGTCGTCGACGGCATCGAACTCACCGCGGGGCCGAAGAACGTCGAGGCGGTGCGCCGCAACGTCGGCATGGTGTTCCAGCAGTTCAACCTGTTCCCGCACATGACGGTGCTCGAAAACTGCACGCTAGCGCCCATGAAGGTTTCCGGCATCGCCAAGGCGAAGGCGGAGGAGACCGCGCGCAAATACCTCGCCCGCGTGCGCATTCCCGAACAGGCCCACAAATATCCCGCCCAGCTTTCGGGCGGCCAGCAGCAGCGCGTGGCGATCGCGCGCGCGCTCTGCATGAATCCCAGGATCATGCTGTTCGACGAGCCGACCTCCTCGCTCGACCCGGAGATGGTCAAGGAAGTCCTCGACACCATGATCGAACTGGCCAACGAAGGCATGACCATGCTCTGCGTCACCCACGAGATGGGCTTCGCCCGCCAGGTCGCCGACCGCGTCATCTTCATGGACCAGGGCGAGATCGTCGAGATGGGCGAGCCGGGCACCTTCTTCGACAATCCGAGGGAAGCCCGCAGCAAGGCGTTCCTCAGCCAGATCAGCCATTGAACATGGCGTGCGCCCTGTACTGAAGCGGCGACGGCAGATGCTGCCGGATACCAGGATTTGAACATCATGCGCGCCGTGGTTCTGCATGCCGAGAGAAGACCTGCGCGTCGAGGAAAGGGCCAGGCCCGAACCTGGCCCCTAACAGGTGCTGGTGCGGATCGCCAATGGCGGCATCTGCGGCTCCGACCTGCATTGTTACAACCATGGCGGCTTCGGGCCGGTCCGAGTGCGCGAGCCGATGATCCTCGATCACGAGATTTCCGGGCATGTCGCGGCGCTCGGCGCCGGTGTCGTGGGAGTGCAGTTGGGCGCGATGGTCGCCGTCAGTCCGTCGTCGCCCTGCGGCCCTTGCGGCTTCTGCCGCAGCGGCCAGCCGATCCACTGTTCCGACATGTGCTTCCTCGGCAGCGCGATGCGCACGCCGCTCGTGCAGGGCGGGTTTGCCGACTACATCGTCTGCGACGCCGCCAAGGCCGTCGCCATGGCTGCCGGCGTCGACGCCGCGATCGGCCTCCTCCTCCTGCTTTCGGCGCGACTGGCGCGCGCGAAGTGGTGGTCACCGACATCCTCGACAAGCCGCTCGCCCTCGCCCCTTCGCTCGGCGCCGACCATACGGTCAACGTCGGGCGGTCGGGCCGGATGCGCTGGCCGGCTATGAGTCCAACAAGGGCTATTCGACGTCGTCTTCGAGGTCGCCGGCCAGTCGCTGACCATCGCCCGGGCACTGCGCGCGACACAGCCGCGCAGCACCATCGTGCTCGTC
>NZ_RZPW01001037.1:0-1713 GCF_003998455.1 Mesorhizobium sp. M7A.F.Ca.CA.001.08.2.1
CCTGAAAGCCTTCCATCGCCGCGATGAAGGCGGCACGCAGCGCCACTTCGGTCTTGCCGAAACCGACATCGCCGCAGATCAGCCGGTCCATCGGCTTGCCGGCAGCAAGATCGTCGCGCACCGAATCGATGGCCGTCTGTTGGTCGTCGGTCTCTTCATAGGGAAAGCGGGCGGCGAACTCGCCATAGAGGCCTTCTGCCGGCACCAGTGGCGGCGCCGAGCGCATCTGCCGCTCGGCGGCGATGCGGATCAATTGACCGGCCATGTCGAGCAGGCGCTTCCTCAGCCGCGCTTTGCGCGACTGCCAGGCGCCGCCGCCAAGCTTGTCCAGCGTCGCCTCGGCCGTGTCAGAACCGTAGCGCGACAGGAGTTCGATGTTTTCCACCGGCAGGAACAGCCGGTCGTCGCCGGCATAGTGGATTTCCAGGCAGTCATGCGGTGCGCCGACCGCTTCGATGGTGCGCAGGCCAATGAAACGGCCAATGCCGTGGTCGGCATGGACGACAATGTCGCCGGCCGACAGCGCCGAGGCCTCGGCAATGAAATCCGAGGGACGCTTCTTGCGTTTCGAGCGCCGGATCAGCCGGTCGCCCAAAATGTCCTGTTCGGCGACGACGACCAGTTTTTCGGTCTCGAAGCCGGATTCGAGCGGCAGCACGGCCAGGGCCGCCTGCCCCGGCTCGAGCTTTTCGGCTTCCGCCAGCGTCACGACCTGCTTGAGGTTGCCGAGATGGTGTTCGGCGAGGATCTGGCCAAGCCGGTCGAGCGAGCCTTCGGTCCAGCCGGCGATGACGACGCGGCGGCGCGCCGCGCGCTCATCGACGATGTGTTTGACGACGACATCGAACACGTTGGCGTTCGGATCGGCGCGCTCCTCGACGAAGCTGCGGCCGTGGCGCGAACCGGCGTGATAGACCTTCTTGGCGCCAACGTCGGGCGCGTCGAATGGCGTAAAGTCGATCGCTTCGCGCGGCCCGAGCGAGGTGATCAGGTTTTCCGGGGAGAGATAGAGCAGGTCCGGCGCGACTGGCTTATAGGGCACCGCATCCTTCAGCGCGCCGTCGGCCTGCTTCCTGCGCGCCTCGTAGTGATCGAGGATCAGCGTGTGGCGCTCGGCCAGCGCCTCATGCGCCAGATGGTCGAAGATGACGGGCGTGTCAGGCAGATAGTCGAACACCGTCTCCAGCCGTTCGTAAAAGAACGGCAGCCAGTGCTCCATGCCAGCGAAGCGACGCCCTTCGCTGACCGCCGCATAGAGCCCGTCGTCGCGCTGCGGTGCGCCGAAGGCTTCGATATAGGAGCGGCGGAAGCGGCTGATGGTTTCCGGCGTCAGCGCCACCTCGCTCATCGCTTGCAGCGCCATCGACTTGCGTTGACCGGTGGTGCGCTGCGTGGCGGCGTCGAACACACGGATCGATTCCAGCGTGTCGCCGAAGAAATCGAGCCTGAGCGCCTCGGTCCAGCCGGGAGCGAACAGGTCGAGAATGCCGCCGCGCACCGCGAACTCGCCGATGCCGCGCACTGTCGGCACACGCTCGAAACCGGACGTTTCCAGCCGCGAGACCAGTGCGTTCATGTCGATCTGGTTGCCGGGCCTGGCATGAAAAGTCTGCGCCTCGACCAACTCGGACGGCGGAATGCGCTGCAGCAGCGCATTGGCGGTGGTGAGGATGACGGCGCGGTGCGGCTTCTTCGCCAGAGCGATCATGGCGG
>NZ_RZPW01001038.1:0-1708 GCF_003998455.1 Mesorhizobium sp. M7A.F.Ca.CA.001.08.2.1
CTTCGGCGCAGGCTTGTTGCCGGTCTCGCGGTGGCTGTGCTGCTCTCTATCGCCGCCGGTTTCTACCTCACCGCCGAGTATTGGTCGTTCGGAGACGAAGACGAGGAGTTGCATGCGGTCGAAGGGGCGGACGATATGCCGGCGGACGCATCCGTGTATGTGCCAGCCATTATCGATCTGGCGGGGGACCCGATGTGGATCACGCTGGCGCCCGATGCCAGCGCCGCAACCAAAGGCCGGACAATGCCGCGCCCGGCGGAACTCAACCAGGCCGGCGTTTCTCCACAGATCGAAATCCTGTCTGACGTCATGCTTAGCGCGAGCGAAAAATTCATGACAACGATACCGTCGACGCAAGAGGATTTTGCATTCTTCCAGGCGCAACGAAAGACTGCTGCCCCACCATCCGGTGATCTGCAGAATGATCTTGAGCCATCGCCGATAGAGGGGGAACCAGCCGCAGCACCCGACCAAAGGGCGGACGCCGATGATCCCGAAGCCGGCTGGGGCGAGACCATCGATGCGGGCGATGCAGCCCTTCCCGCATTCCAGAAGACGCAGATCGAAAACAACACGAGTGTCGCAACCGTCTCGAATGAGTATCAGCGGTTCGAGGCGACCGAAGACACGTTCGTGAAAATCCTCAACGACCGCTCTTTGGACAGCGTCGCGCTCGATGCGCATTTCTCCGCAGAGGACGCCAAGCTGGCAGGGCAAGCGCTGAAGGCGCTTTTCAACCGCGACGGCCTGGAACCGGGCTATGTCATCGCCATGCGTGGTTTCAGGCCGAGGCGCGAGACGACGACCATGTCGCTGATGCAGGTGTCCATCTACGCCAAGAACGTCTTTGTTGGCACGCTGACACGCAATGCGGCGGGCGCATTCGTATCGGGTGTCGATCCCTGGGTCCGTGAAGATCTGTTCAACTATTCGGGCGCACAGGGGGAAGGCACGCACAAGCGGCAGTATCGCCTGCTCGACGCGATCTACTCGACGGCGGCTCGCAACAGTGTTCCAACCGGCGTGATCGGCGAAGCGATCATGTACCTATCGCGAGGGCAGGATCTGGACGCCTTCGCCAGCGAGGACCAGCGCCTTGTGCTGATCTACTCGCAAACGCCGCGCGGCAAGGGCGAGACTGACGGGCGTGTGCTGTATGTCGGCGTGCAGGGCACCGAAAAGAGCCTCGACTGTTTCGTCTTCCAGCTGAGCGAGGGCCAGTTTGCGTGCGTTACCGGTGACGATCAGGTCCGCTCGCTGACGGTCACCAACGGCATGGTCACGCCCGTCAACGGGGTGATGACATCCACCTTCGGGCCACGCAAGCATCCAATTCTCGGCACCGTTCGCATCCACAAGGGCGTCGACTGGGCGGCTCCCGTTGGCACGCCGATCGCAGCCGCCTTCGATGGTGAGATCACCTTCCAGGGCGATGGCGGCAGCTATGGTAATCTGGTGAAGATCTCGCACCCAAACGGGCGCGAGACGCGCTATGCGCATATGCTGAAATTTGCAATCGGGACCGGTGTCGGAACCAGGGTGAAAGCCGGCGATGTGATCGGCTATATCGGCACCACCGGCCTTTCGACCGGGCCCCACCTGCATTTCGAACTCTACCAGAATGGCGCAGCGATCGACCCACTCGGCACGGTCACCGCGGTCGCTTCCGACGATTCCGCGGTCGAGACGCTCACCGACCGTATCGTTC
>NZ_RZPW01001039.1:0-1703 GCF_003998455.1 Mesorhizobium sp. M7A.F.Ca.CA.001.08.2.1
TTGCCGACCAGTATGGTCCCAAGCGGGCTGCGCTCAAGGCGATCATCATGGATCAGTCCAAGCCGATGGAAGAGCGTTTCCGCGCTCAGCTCAAGCTTGCCGCCATGCCGCGCAACTCGGCCAAGATACGCATCCGCAACCGCTGCGAAGTCACCGGCCGTCCGCGCGCCTACTATCGCAAGCTCAAAGTATCGCGCATCGCGCTTCGTGATCTCGGCAATAACGGCCAGATCCCGGGCCTGGTCAAGTCGAGCTGGTAAGGAGGACATAACATGTCATTGAGCGATCCTCTCGGCGATATGCTGACCCGCATCCGCAACGCGTATGGCCGCAAGAAGTCGAGCGTTTCGACGCCGGCTTCGCGTCTGCGCACCCGCGTCCTCGACGTGCTGAAGGCTGAAGGCTATATCCGCGATTACAGCCAGACCGACTTCGACAACGGCAAGTCCGAAATCGAGATCGAGCTGAAGTATTTCGACGGCGCGCCGGTCGTGCGCGAAATCGCCCGCGTTTCGAAGCCAGGCCGCCGCGTCTATGTTTCGGCCAAGTCGATCCCGCAGGTCGCAAACGGCCTCGGCATCGCCATCCTTTCGACACCGAAGGGCGTGATGGCCGACCATGAAGCACGTGAACAGAACGTCGGCGGTGAGATCCTCTGCCAGATCTTCTGATCTGGCAGTTGACCGCAAAGTGGAATCCGGTCTTCGGATCGTTCCCGAAGACAGAGACCTGAAACAAGAGAAGTGACGAGGACAACAAAATGTCTCGTATTGGAAAGAAACCCGTTTCGCTGCCGCAGGGCGTGACCGCGACCGTCAACGGCCAGACCGTGACGGCGAAGGGCCCCAAGGGTGAGCTGAAGTTCGTGGTGAACGACGAAGTGCTGGTCAAGATGGAAGGCAGCGAGATCGCTGTCCAGCCGCGCGACCAGACCAAGACCGCCCGCTCCAAGTGGGGCATGTCGCGCACGCAGATCGTCAACATCCTGCAGGGCGTCAAGGACGGTTTCGAGAAGAAGCTCGAGATCACCGGCGTCGGCTATCGCGCGGCACTTCAGGGCAAGAACCTGCAGCTGGCGCTTGGCTTCAGCCATGACGTCGTCTATGAGACGCCGCAGGGCATCACCATCACCGTGCCGAAGCCGACTGAAATCACCGTGGCCGGCATCGACAAGCAGCAGGTCGGCCAGGTTGCGGCCGAGATCCGCGAGTATCGTGGTCCCGAGCCTTACAAGGGCAAGGGCGTCCGCTACGCCGGCGAGAAGATCGTCCGCAAGGAAGGCAAGAAGAAGTAGTAGGCCTGGCCTCGAGAAGTTGAAGACTTTTCGGAAAGGGCCAAGCCAAGAGTGTAACGCCGCGGGGAGCGGTCGCGGGAGGCGCTTTCGCCTACCGCATATGGCGGCCCCCGTTTTTTGAAGGCAAGGAAGACCATCATGGGTACCAAGGAATCCACGCAGCGCCGTGCGCAGCGCGTCCGTCGTCAGATCAAGAAGGTCGCCGGCGAGCGTCCGCGTCTGTCGGTCCACCGCACGTCGAAGAACATCTATGTGCAGGTCATCGACGACGCCAAGGGCCACACCATCGCCGCCGCTTCGACGCTCGAGAAGGACTTCAAGGGTTCGCTCAAGACCGGCGCCGACACCGCTGCCGCCACCGCGATCGGCAAGCTGATCGCCGAGCGCGCCACCAAGGCCGGCGTCAAGG
>NZ_RZPW01000103.1:0-11898 GCF_003998455.1 Mesorhizobium sp. M7A.F.Ca.CA.001.08.2.1
GTGCGTGGCAGCCCGGAGATCTTCGTCATCGGCGACGCCGCTCATGTGCTGCGGCCAGACGGGCGGCCGGTTCCCGGCGTGGCGCCTTCCGCCAAGCAGGAGGGCCGACATGTTGCGGCTACCATCAAGGCCAGGCTCGGCGGCGACACGACCGCGCGTCCTTTCCACTACAGGCATGCCGGCGATCTGGCGACGATCGGCAAACGCGCCGCCGCCATCGATTTCGGCTGGATCAAGCTCACCGGCTGGCTCGCCTGGTGGCTGTGGGGAGTGGCCCACATCTATTTCCTGATCGGCTTTCGCAACCGGCTTGCTGTTTCGCTGAGCTGGCTATGGATCTACGCGACGGGGCAACGCAGCGCGCGGCTGATCACCCAGGGCGACGACGACAAGGGCTGATTTCTTCACCGGCACCGTTCATCCGCACGTCATCTGTTGCTGGTCGACTGACCTTCCGATGCACGCAACTTCTTGAATGGACTTGAGCCGATTTCGGCGCGAAGTTCGCTTCGGGGCAGGGCGTGTCACGTTGTCGATGAGGAGAAAACATGTCGCAACTGCTCCATCCCGTCTCCCGCCGCGATTTCCTCGCTGGCACCGCAGCTACAGGGGCGCTGATCGTGCTTCATCCCTTCTCCGCTCGCGCACAGGCCAACCAGGCGCATCTCCGGATCATGGAGACCACCGACATCCATGTGAACGTGCTGCCTTACGATTATTACGCCGACAAAGCGAACGACACGCTGGGCTTGTCGCGCACGGCCTCCCTGATCGACGCCGTGCGCAAGGAAGCGGTGAATTCGATGCTGATCGACAATGGCGACCTGCTGCAGGGCAATCCGATGGGCGACTACATCGCCTATGAGAAGGGCCTGAAGGACGGCGACCTGCATCCGATCATGAAGGGTATGAACCTGCTCGGCTACGAGTGCTCGACGCTGGGCAACCACGAGTTCAACTATGGCCTGTCGTTCCTGGACAAGGTGCTGGCCGGCGCCAATTTTCCCTTCGTCTGCGCCAACCTGATCCGCGGCACCGAGCTTGCCGCGAACCCGCGCGACGACAAGCTCTATCTCAAGCCCTATGTCATCCTCGACAAGAAGATCAAGGACGGTTCGGGCGCCGAGCAGCCGATCAGGATCGGCATCATCGGCTTCGTGCCGCCGCAGATCATGGTCTGGGATCTCAAGAACCTCGAAGGCAACGTCAAGACGCGCGACATCGTCGAGGCGGCCAAGGCCTGGGTGCCGCAGATGAAGGAGGCGGGCGCCGACATCGTCATTGCGCTGTCGCATTCCGGCATCGACGTGAAGCAGGGCGACATGATGGAGAACGCCTCGTTCTTCGTCGCCGGCGTCGACGGCATCGACGCGGTGTTCACCGGGCACCAGCATCTGGTGTTCCCCGGCAAGAAGGATTTCCAGTCGCTCGATGGTGTCGACACGCAAAAGGGCACGCTGCAGGGCAAACCCGCCGTCATGGGCGGTTTCTGGGGCTCGCATATGGGGCTGATCGACCTGATGCTGGAACGCGATGGGTCGGAATGGAAGGTCGTTTCCGCCACCTCCGAGGCGCGGCCGATCTTCGAACGCGTCGACAACAAGAACAAACCGACTGTCCCGGACGACAAGCGGATCATCGCGGCCCTTGAGCAGGACCACCAGGCAACACTGGCCTATGTGCGCCGCCCCGTTGGCAAGACCTCCGCGCCGCTCTATTCCTATTTCGCGCTGGTCGCCGACGATCCGTCGGTGCAGGTCGTCAGCCAGGCGCAGACCTGGTACCTCAGGGATATTCTGAAGAACACGCAATGGAAGGATGTGCCGCTGCTGTCGGCGGCCGCTCCGTTCAAGGCCGGCGGGCGCAACGGCGCCGACTACTATACCGACGTGCCCGCCGGCGATATCGCCATCAAGAACGTCGCCGACCTCTATCTCTATCCCAACACCGTGCGTGCGGTCGAAATCACCGGTGCGCAGGTCAAGGAATGGCTGGAAATGTCGGCCGGGATCTTCAACCGGATCGAGCCGGGGAAGGCCGACCAGGCCCTCATCAACACCGACTTCCCATCCTACAATTTCGACGTCATCGACGGCGTCACCTTTAAAATAGACCTGTCGCAGCCGCCGAAATACGATGCCAAGGGCGGGCTGGCTAACGCCGGCGTCAATCGCATCGTCGACCTGAGTTTCGATGGAAAACCAATTGACCCCAAACAGAAATTCGTCGTCGCGACCAACAACTACCGCGCCGGCGGCGGCGGCAATTTCCCCGACATCAACGCCTCGAAGATCATTTACGAAGCGCCGGACACCAATCGCGACGTCATCGTCCGCTACATCGTCAGCGAAGGTACAATCAACCCCTCCGCGGACGACAACTGGTCGTTCGCGCCGCTGCCTGGAACCAGCGCCGTGTTCGAAACCGGCGCCAAGGCCAAGGATTTCATTGCGCAGCTGAAATCGCTGAAGATCGAGCCGGCAGGCGAGGGCGAGGCAGGTTTCGCGAAATACCGCATCCTGCTTTGAAGGTGGTTCGGGTCGGCTCGAGTCCCGGCCTTATGGCGTGGATTGAGCCGGCTGGGTGAAACGTTCCTTGATGTCAGGCATGACGAGATCCAGCGCATCGGTGGAAATGCCGCCGGAATAACCGTTCGGCAGCTGCTTGATCAGTTCGGGATCGTCCAGCCCTTGCGAAAAGTCGCCGCCGGTGTACGGGCCGAGCAGATAGACGCGGCTTTCGACGCCTTGCATGCGATCGAGAAACCGGTTCGGCCAACCCCACATCCATTTCGCGATGTTGACGGGAATGAGCAAGGTACCTTTTCTGCAGGCATCTGGAACATAGCCGCTCCAGCCAAGCGCGGCATAGCGCAGAATGCATTGCGTCAGCGACGCGCGGCTCAGCGTATGCATGTCCGGCAGTGCTGCCTTGACTGCGGCAATCGGCTTGTCGCCGCCATAGACCGAGAGATAGAAGCGCTCGTTCGGCGATAGCATGGCAAGCCGTGCGGCCAGCTTTTCGCCTTCGCCCGGATCGTTGCTCTTGACGTTGATGTTGAAGCGGCGGGCCGGGAAGTGCGCCAGAACCTCATCCAGCGACGGCATCATGCCGATACCCTTGCCGCGAAACGGAAAGGTCTTGCCGCTATCCGCCGTATAGCCATAGCCGACATCGAGGGTCTTCAACTCGGCCATGGAATGGTTGCGTGTTTCTCCCTTGCCTTCCGTGCGGCAATCCAGCGTCCAGTCGTGGAAGACGGCGAAATTGCCGTCTGTCGTCGGGTGAACATCCAGTTCGAGCGCGTCAGCGCCCAGCGCGAAGGCGGCTTCCATCGAGGGGATCGTGTTTTCGAGGTAGGCATGGCGCGGCGGCAACATGCGACTGGCCGTGCACGTCTCACCCGTCATGCCTTCCCGTGCGTAGTCCTGGGCAAGGCCGCGATGGGCAAGCACTTCCGGCTTGCCGGCGGGGCGGCTCGACAACAGCGAGGTGTTGTTGAGCCAGATGCCCGCCGCGGCGACAACGATGATGCCGAAGAAGATCGTCCGTTTGCGCATCAAGTGATTTCCGATTCGTCCGTCCTGCGCGGCATCCTGCTTTGCGATCGGACTTTTTGACGGCGACCGGGCGGCGATATCGAGATCATCCTCGATATCGCCTGGTCGGCGGCAATGAAATCGAAGAACGCGTCGACTTACGCCTTGTAGACCACCTGGCGCACGTCGATGTAGCTGGCGCGGAATCCGGCCTCGCAATAGTGCAGGTAGAACTCCCAGAGCTTCTTGAAGCGGTCGTCGAAGCCGAGCGGGACGATCTTCTCCCATGACGCCCAGAACCGGTGGCGCCATTCGGCAAGCGTGCGCGCATAGTCATCCGGAAACACGCGCTCGCGCAGATGGGCAAGGCCATGATCCTTGCCCAGTGTCTTCAGGATCGACGGTGTCGGCAGCATGCCACCCGGGAAAACATAGCGCTGGATGAAATCCGGCCTTGCGCGATATGTGTCGTAGGCGGCTTCGTTGATGGTGATGATCTGCAGGCCGGCGGTGCCGCCGGGTCTCAGGCAAGCCTTCATCTTGCCGAAAAACACCGGCCAGTATTTCTCGCCGACCGCCTCGAACATCTCGATCGAGGCGATGCGGTCATAGGTGCCGGTTTCGTCGCGATAGTCCTGCAGCTTGATGTCGACCTTGTCGGCAAGGCCAGCCTTGGCGATGCGAGCCGTTGCAAAATCGTGCTGCTCGCGGCTGATCGTCAACCCGGTGACGCGGCAGCCGATCTCGCGCGCGGCGAATTCGGCGAAGCCACCCCAGCCACAGCCGATTTCCAGCACATGGTCCTTCGGGCCGATCCCTGTGTCTTTCGCCAGCGCGCGATATTTGGCGGCCTGGGCGCTTTCCAGGTCGTTGGCGCCGGTCGTGTAGAGCGCCGAGGAATAGGTCATGCTCGGATCGAGCCATTGCTTGTAAAAGGCGTTGCCGAGGTCGTAATGCGCCGAGATATTGCGCTTCGAACCGGTGCGGGTGTTCTGGTTGAACCAGTGGCGGATGCGCTGGACGGTGTTGATCAGCCAACTGGTGCCGCCCGCGATACGCTCGCCAATGACCGAATTGACCACGAATAGCTCCAGGAAGCTGGTCACATCAGGGCTTTCCCAATCGCCGTCCATGTAGGATTCGGCTACGCCGATCGTGCCGCCGGAAAAGGCGCGGCCGGGCAAGCGCCAATTCTTCAGCACCAGTTCGGCATCTGGGCCAGGTCCCTTGCCGCCGACGAGGACGGCGCGGCCGTCCGGCAGCCTCACCTTGAGCGAACCGCGCGGCAGGTTCATCGCCGCCGACAGCACCATGCGCGCTTTCGCCGGCAGACCTTTGACGATCTCGGCGAAATTGAACTCATCGAGCCTGACCGCGTCGCTCAATGCTGCGCCAAATAGTTCCTTTTGTGCCATCTCGTGCCCCCTGGATTTCCGCGGTGTCGGGGCAGATTGCCGAGCCACGGTTCTCTTGGATCATTCGCCAGCTTCGAACGCCGTTGCCGGTCCCGGGCGCTGACCGGCTCAGTGACGGGCGGGCTCGAATGAAACACGCGCTCTTTTACCAGAGCTTTAGCGCTTCCCAGTGAATCCCTGCGGCGATCTTCCACGTCATGCGGCGAAACTTCAAGAGGCAGGCCGCAAGCGGGGCTGTGCCACGCGGAATGCTTGCGCCAGCGAGAATCCGCTTTTTTGCACAGCAAAGGCCGAGCGCGCAAAAAACGCCTATGGTCGCAGAATTGCTCGTGCGATAGATCTAGCCATGCGTTATGTAATCGCCATTGCCGCCATCGCGTTTTTCCTGATCTGGGATGGCATGTACAATCAGGGCCGCTATCTCGACACAACAGTGAGAGAGCTTAGCCATGTTGTGCGATATGTTACCGGCAGAGCTTAACTCCAGTGGCGGCAGCCGCGACATCCTAGTCGATTGACGCCAACGTCCTGCCGTCACAAAAGACCCCAGCATTTTGATCGAGGAGGCGGGGTTGATCCGGCATATCGTTTTCTTCAGCGCACGGCGAAAAGAGGATGTCGAGGCTGTGCGCACCGGCTTGCTGGCGCTCGGCAACATTCCTCATTCCAGCCTGTTCGAGGTCACGCTCAACACCAAGGTGGATCCGCTGTCGGACGAGGTCGACGTGGTCGTCTATGCGGAATTCGCCGATGACGCCGCGCTGGCCGCCTACAAGGCGCACCCGCTCTATGCGCAGACCACCAGCAAGGTCAAACCGATGCGCGAACTGCGCTATTCCGCCGATGTCGTTGCTGGAAGCTGATCGAGGCTTTGTCCCAACTGGTGCCTTTTTCGACGTCCGGTGAACTGGCGGGGGCGAAATGGCCGGGATTGCGATCAAGTCTTGAACCGATTTGCGGAATGATGCACATCGCGGCTGCATGCCCCGAACCATCACTGGCACTCAGCCGCTCGATCACCTGGTGCTGCCAACGCAGAGCCTTGAGGTGGCGCGAGCCCGGCTCGCCGCGCTTGGCTTCGTCGTGGCCCCGACCGGCATCCATCCCTTCGGAACGGAAAACTGCTGTGTTTTCCTGGCCGACGGCACGTATCTCGAACCGCTGGCGGTCGGCGACGAGCAGGTGGCGGCAAAGGCTATCGCGGACGGCAATGTCTTCGTCACGCGTGATCGCGCCTATCGCGACAGCAACGGCGACGAGGGGTTTTCCGCCATTGTTCTAGGTACGGGCAATGCCGATGCCGACCATGCACGCTATGTCGATGCCGGCATCTCGGCGGGAGACATGCTGGGTTTTTCGCGCGCTTTCACCGACCCAGCCGGCAAGAGCGACATCGCATCGTTCAAGCTCGCTTTCGCGGCCGGAGCCGAAGCCACGGACGCCTTCCTGTTTGCCTGCGAGCGGGTCAACGCGCCTGATGTCGACCGCGCGGCTTTGCAGGCCCACGCCAACGGCGCGACCGGAATTGTCGAGATCTTGGCGGTCAGCGATGCGCCTGGAAAGCAGCATGAGTTGATTTCTGTCACGGTGGACAATCCGGCCGCCGAAAGGCAGGGCGGCATGTTTTCCCTGCCGAATGCAGATTTGAGCGTGCTTGACCGCGCGGCTTTCACCGCGCGCTTTGGCCTGCCGGCCGGCGCGCCGACAGATCTACGCTTCGCAGCGGTGGTCTTTTCGGTTCGGAACGCCGATGTGACATCGAGGCTGCTTGCGGCCAATTCCATCCAACACGATATAGCGGGCAATGATATTGTCGTGCAGCCTGCACCCGGACAGGGCGCGGCTTTCATCTTCCGGGAGACCAAATGAACAAGCCCGTCGCGCCCAATTCAGCGGTAATTGTCGGCAATGTCGTCTTCGACAACAAGGCGGCTCTGTCGCTGATCGCCGGCCCGTGCCAGTTCGAGTCGCGTCAGCACGCTTTCGACATGGCCGGCGCGCTGAAGGAACTGACCGGCAGGCTCGGAATAGGCCTCGTCTACAAGACCAGCTACGACAAGGCCAACCGCACCTCGCTGTCGGCGACGCGCGGCGCCGGCATGGACGCGGCACTTCCCGTCTTCGACGAACTGCGCAAGGAATTTTCGCTCCCGGTGCTGACCGATGTCCACACCGAGGAGCAGTGCGCCATCGTGGCGCCGCATGTCGATGTCCTGCAGATTCCGGCTTTCCTGTCGCGCCAGACCGACATGCTGGTCGCCGCGGCGAAAACCGGCAAGGTCATCAACGTGAAGAAGGGACAGTTCCTTGCCCCCTGGGACATGACGAACGTCGTCGCCAAGATCACCGGATCCGGCAATGCCAATGTGCTGACCACCGAGCGCGGTGCTTCTTTCGGCTACAACACGCTGGTCTCCGACATGCGCGCTTTGCCTGTCATGGCAGAGATCGGCGCGCCGGTGATCTTCGATGCGACCCATTCGGTGCAGCAGCCGGGCGGGCAGGGCGGTTCCTCGGGCGGTGAACGTCGTTTTGTCGAGACGCTGGCGCGCGCGGCCGTCGCTGTCGGCGTTGCCGGCGTCTTCATCGAGACCCATCAGGATCCTGACAACTCGACCTCTTCCGACGGCCCCAACATGCTGCCGTTGAAGGACATGCCCGCTTTACTCGAGCGGCTGATGGCATTCGACCGCATCGCCAAGGGTCTCTAGGCCGGAGATATCCTCTGTCGACCACCGATGCTTGTGGACGGCGCAAGCCGCCTGTACGCTCGACCGGCAAATGAGCGTTTTGGCAGGAGGAAGCCATGTCTGTCGCCCGCGTCACCGAAATCACATCGTCGTCGAAGAAGAGCTTTCAGGACGCCATCGAACAGGGAATTGCGCGCGCATCCAAAACGCTGAAGAACGTCGAGGCGCCTGGATCCAGGACCAGAAGATCGTCGTCCAGGACGGCAAGATTGTTGCTTATCGCGTCAACATGAAGGTTACCTTCATCCTCGCGGAGTGATCGGTCGACGCCGAAAAAGTCGGGAACCTTCGCCCGCGCCCCTCATTGTCCAATTATGGTTCGAAACCACAATGAGGAGCACAATCATGGCAACCCAGACTGGCCACACCCAAGCCATCGCCGCTTCGCGGGTCATCGGCACATCGGTCTACAACACCGAAGGCACAAGCATCGGCAGTATAGAGGATGTGATGCTCGACAAGATGACGAACGGGATCATGTTCGCGGTCATCGGTTTTGGCGGCTTCCTTGGCATCGGCGAGAAATATCACGCCATTCCCTGGGCAAGCCTCGACTATGATGAGGACAAGGGCGGTTATGTCGTGCCGTTTTCCAAGGAACAACTCATGGCGGCACCGGCCTATTCGATCAACGAACTGACCGGTGCCGATGGCGAGGCGGCGCGCGACGAATCCTACAATTATTACAAGGTAACGCCTTACTGGCATTAACAACAACGACAAAGCGGCCCCGTCGAGAGAGACGGGGCCGCTTTGGATTCCGGCTTATTCGCTGACGTGTAAGGGGGCCATCGCCTTCGGCGGCGACTGCTGATTGTCGCATGACGTCAGGAATGCCGCCGCGATTAGAAACAGACTCACGATACCGCTCAACTGAGACATGGCGAAACTCCTCCTGTTTCGCCCCGCGCGCTGCACCTTAACCGGAAGTCAGCCGACCGTACATGACTTATGATGACGGCGATTTGCGCTTCGTGAATCGTTCGGAGGCCGATGCCGCGGCAATAATTGCCAGCGGGCCGATTGCCTTTTGCAGCACTTTGGCTAAGACGTGCGGCATTCTTCAGATCAATCGAGGACATCGCAAATGACCGCCATCGTCGACATTGTCGGGCGTGAAATCCTGGACAGCCGTGGAAATCCGACCGTCGAGGTCGATGTCATTCTCGAAGACGGCTCGATGGGCCGCGCGGCGGTGCCGTCGGGTGCTTCGACCGGTGCCCACGAGGCCGTCGAACTGCGCGACGGCGGCGCCCGCTATCTCGGCAAAGGCGTGCTCAAAGCCGTCGAGGCGGTGAACGGCGAGCTGTTCGAGGCCATCGGCGGCATGGAAGCCGAAAACCAGATTCATATCGACCAGACCATGATCGAGCTCGACGGCACGCCCAACAAGAGCCGGCTTGGCGCCAACGCCATTCTCGGCGTTTCGCTGGCGGTGGCCAAGGCGGCCGCTGATGCCGCCGGCCTGCCGCTCTACCGTTATGTCGGAGGCACCAAGGCGCATCTCCTGCCGGTGCCGATGATGAACATCATCAATGGCGGCGCGCATGCCGACAACCCGATCGATTTCCAGGAATTCATGATCCTGCCGATCGGCGCGCCGACGCTGCGCGAAGGTGTCCGCTGGGGTTCGGAAATCTTCCATACGCTGCGCAAGAAACTGAAGGATGCCGGCCACAACACCAATGTCGGCGACGAGGGCGGCTTTGCCCCGAACCTGAAAAGCGCTCCGGTGGCGCTCGATTTCATCATGGAATCGATCGAGCAGGCCGGCTTCAAGCCGGGCGACGAGATCGCGCTCGGCCTCGATTGCGCCGCGACCGAGTTCTTCAAGGACGGCAACTACGTCTATGAAGGCGAGAAAAAGACGCGCGATCCCAAGGCCCAGGCCAAATACCTGGCCAAGCTTGCCGCCGACTATCCGATCATCTCGATCGAGGACGGTCTTGCCGAGGACGATTGGGAAGGCTGGAAGTACCTGACCGACCTGATCGGCAAGAAGACGCAGCTGGTTGGCGACGATTTGTTCGTCACCAACACGGCGCGGCTGCGCGACGGCATCCGCATGGGGGTTGCCAACTCGATCCTGGTTAAGGTCAACCAGATCGGCTCGCTTACGGAAACGCTCGACGCCGTCGAGACCGCGCACAAGGCCGGCTACACCGCCGTGATGTCGCACCGCTCGGGCGAAACCGAGGATTCGACCATTGCCGATCTCGCCGTCGCCACCAATTGCGGACAGATCAAGACCGGCTCGCTCTCGCGCTCGGACCGCATGGCCAAGTACAATCAGCTGATCCGCATCGAGGAAGAGCTCGGCAAGCAGGCAAGCTACGCCGGCAAGTCGGTGGTCAAGGGCTGATCCGGAAACACCGGCTCATCGATACCGGACAAAAGGGCCGGAGCATTCCCGCCCTTTTTCGTTTCGGCGCCGCCAAACAGGTCACCCGTAACCGTCCGTTAAGCACAATCGGGCGAGAAAGATCGTGAGCCGCCTGAGTTCGCGGGCTAGAGCCGGATGATCTCAGGTCTGTTCGACCTGAAATCTGAATCCGACTCTAAATCAAAGAGATAGAGCATGATGTCGTCCGAAAACCGCTTCACACTTTTCGGCATCATGCTCTAGAGGAATCGGGCGATGTGGACGCGTCAGCACAAGCAGAGAAACACCGGCCGGCTGATCATTCCCTCGCTTTGCGTGGCGTTCCTGGCCTATTTCGGCTTTCATGCCTATCACGGCGAATTCGGTATCTACTCGAAATATCAGCTGGAAGCCCAGACGGTTGCGCTGCAAGGCCAGCTCGATGCGATCAAGGCGCGCCGCATGGAGCTCGAGCGCCGCGTTCGGCTGATGCATGAAGGCACGCTCGAGAAGGACATGCTCGATGAGCAGGCGCGCAAGGCGCTCAATCTGTCCCAAGCTGACGAAATCACCATTATGTTGCCGGCCTCGGCGAAATAACTGATTTCAAGTTAATCACCAATATTTTCAATGATTTTAATCGCTTAGGCGCATGCCAGCTATGCAAATTCGGCATGGCGCAACGCTTTGACGCGTGTTAGCCTCCCTAAAATCGGTGGGGAGGAGCTGATCTCCCCAGAGCAGATTTCATCCTGCTCTAATGTCCACGAAGAGACGCCAACAGGGAGTGATGCATGGCCACCGCCGCCAGAAAAGCGCCTGCCAAATCCAAATCCGACGGCAAATCGGGGCTTTCGGCCCCCAAACCTGTCGAATTCACCAAGGACGAAGAGCTTGCCGCTTACCGGCACATGCTGCTCATCCGTCGTTTCGAGGAAAAGGCCGGCCAGCTCTACGGCATGGGTTTCATCGGCGGCTTCTGCCACCTCTATATCGGCCAGGAAGCGGTCGTCACCGGCATGAAGATGGCGCTGATCGACGGCGATCAGATGATCACCGCCTATCGCGACCACGGCCACATGCTGGCGATGGAGCTGTCGCCGCGCGGCGTCATGGCCGAGCTGACCGGGCGTCGCGGCGGCCTGTCACGGGGCAAGGGTGGCTCCATGCACATGTTCTCCAAGGAAAAGCACTTTTATGGCGGCCACGGCATCGTCGGCGCGCAGGTGTCGCTCGGCACGGGCTTGGCCTTCGCCAACCGCTACCGCGACAACAACAATGTCTCGCTGACCTATTTCGGCGACGGTGCGGCCAACCAGGGCCAGGTCTATGAAAGCTTCAACATGGCCTCGCTGTGGAAGCTGCCGGTGATCTACATCATCGAGAACAACCGGTATGCCATGGGCACCTCGGTGTCGCGCTCTTCGGCGGAAACCAATTTTTCGCACCGTGGCGCTTCGTTCAAGATTCCCGGCATCCAGGTCGACGGCATGGACGTGCGCGCTGTCAAGGCCGCCGGCGACCAGGCGACCGAATGGTGCCGCGCCGGCAACGGGCCGATCATTCTCGAAATGCAGACCTACCGCTACCGGGGGCACTCGATGTCCGATCCGGCGAAATACCGCTCGAAGGAAGAAGTGCAGAAGATGCGCTCCGACCATGACCCGATCGAACAGGTCAAGGCGCGGCTCATCGAGAAGAAGTGGGCAACCGAGGACGAGCTTAAGACCATCGACAAGGAGGTCCGCGACATCGTCGCTGACGCCGCCGAATTTGCCCAGAACGATGCAGAGCCGGATCCGTCCGAGCTCTGGACCGATATCGTATTGTAA
>NZ_RZPW01001040.1:0-1702 GCF_003998455.1 Mesorhizobium sp. M7A.F.Ca.CA.001.08.2.1
GATTACGTGGTGATGCCGCGCCCTGCACCTGCCGTGGAAAGCGTTTCGCCGCTGCCGCGTGCGATCGTCATGCCATCTATCGAAGGCATGGACATGCTGCGCAAGCCCGAAGCCCCGCCGGAGCGGCCGCCAGCCTCGCGCGGCGGGCCGATCTTCTGGATCGCCGGCATCGGCGCTGCCTTGGCCGCCTTCTGGGTTTCCGGCGGGCACGCGCTGGTGCGCCAGGTGCCGTTCCTGTCCAGCGCGCAAGCGTCGGCGCTCAGCATTTCGGGCGTCACGTCACGCGTCGATGCTTCCGGACCGAACCCTGCGCTGTTCGTCGATGGCGAGGCCGCCAATGACGGCGCCAAACCGGCGCAGCTGCCGCCGCTTGAAATCCGGGTGACCGGCAATGACGGGCACATCACCCGCTATACGTTGGGGACATCCGGCCGTTCGCTGGCCTCTGGCGAAAGATTCGGCTTTGCCAGCCGGCTCGACGTGCCTAGAAACGGTGTAAGAACTGTATCGGTCACCTTCGCCGAATAGCGTGTGCTGATATTCAGGTGAGACTGGCCGCAAACGGCGGTTTCCTGCGCTTCCGGTGCTCACGTACTTCAGTACGCTCCGCTCCGGTTCTCGGAAACCACCGTTTTCGACTCAGCCTGACCTGAATCTCAACACATGCTGGGCGTGAACGCGTTTAGGCAAGAAAATCAGCGGGGCGAAAAATGCCAATTGTACGCGGCAAGGACATCGAAGTCCTGTTTTCTGCATCGGCGATCGCGCGGCGCAATCTCGAACTCGCCAAGGAGATTGCCGGACACGACTACCATGACCTCCTGGTGATCTCGGTGCTGAAGGGGTCGTTCATCTTCGCCGCAGATCTCATCCGCGCCATGCACGATGTCGGCCTGTCGCCGGAGGTCGAATTCATCTTCATCTCCAGCTATGGCGCCGGCACCAGCAGCGGCGAGGTGAGGGTGCTGCGCGACATCGACAATGAGGTCGCTGGCCGGGACGTGCTGCTGATCGACGACATTCTCGAATCGGGCAAGACGCTGACCTTCACCCGGGAGCTGATGCTGTCGCGGGGCGCCAAGAGCTGTTCGATCGCCGTGCTGCTCGACAAGCGCATGCGCCGCCAGACCGAACTCAATGCCGATTATGTCGGCTTCGACTGCCCCGACTATTTCGTCGTCGGCTACGGCATGGATGTAGCCCATGCCTTTCGCGAGTTGCCCTTTGTCGGTGTCGTCAAAGGGGATGCCTGAGCGGCATCAAAAAGGTTTGCTGATCCTCAGCGCTTTCAGGAAAAGTCAACTTTTGGCGGCCAAATATGCCGGCCATGGCAAAGCTTCTGATCGTCGAGGACGATGAGTCCGTCCGCACCCTGGCCGCCCGCGCGCTTGAACGCGCCGGGCACACAATCGATATCGCGGCGGATGGCGCGCAGGGGCTTGCGCTGATCCAGGCCGCGCGTGGCGGCTATGATCTCGTCGTCTCCGATATCCGCATGCCGGAGATGGACGGCATCGAGATGGCGATAGCGGCGGCAGCATTGTTTCCCGCCATCAAGATCGTGCTGATGACCGGCTATGCCGACCAGCGCGAGCGCGCCGAGGAATTGAACGGCATCATCCTCGATGTCGTGCAGAAGCCCTTCACGCTGGCTGAAATCCGCTCGCGTGTCGAACGGGCGCTGATCTGCTTCGCCTGATCA
>NZ_RZPW01001041.1:0-1699 GCF_003998455.1 Mesorhizobium sp. M7A.F.Ca.CA.001.08.2.1
CCTCCCAGTCGCCGTAGCGGCCGGGCTCCTTGCCGCCGCGGCCGCCGATTTCCTTCGGCGCCGAGGCTTCCTTTTCCAGGTACTTTACACGCCTTGCTTCGGCTTCCGCGAGCGCACGTCTGGCTTCTGGCGTCAGCGCCTTTGGCTCCACATCATGGGCAAGCTCGGCATCGGTTTTACTGGCTTCGTCGTTCATGCGATATTTCCGGCGGATTGAAACGGGAACTGGTGTTTCCCATCATATAGCGATGAGACGAAGCGGATCGACCCCTTTTCGCTATCACCTGGACAGGAGCAGACGATGAACACACTTCGCACCGCCATGCTTCTTGCCGCGATGACCGCGCTGTTCATGGGCGTCGGCTTTTTGATCGGCGGAACCGGCGGCATGATGATCGCGCTGCTGATCGCCGCCGGCACCAATCTGTTCAGCTACTGGAATGCCGACAAGATGGTGCTGTCGATGAACCGTGCCGTCGAGGTCGACGAGAAGAACGCGCCCGAATATTACGCCATCGTCCAGTCGCTCGCCAAACAGGCCGGCCTGCCCATGCCGAAGACCTACCTGATCGACAATCCGCAGCCGAACGCCTTTGCCACCGGCCGCAACCCGCAGAACGCGGCGGTCGCTGCCTCCACCGGCCTGTTGCAGGCGCTGACGCCTGAAGAGGTCGCAGCCGTCATGGCGCACGAACTCGCCCATGTGCAGCACCGCGACACGCTGACCATGACGATCGTCGCCACCTTTGCCGGTGCCATTTCGATGCTCGGCAATTTCGCCTTCTTTTTCAGTGGCAATCGCGACAACAATCCGTTCGGCTTTGTCGGCGTGCTGGCGGCGATGATCGTAGCGCCCTTTGCCGCGATGGTCGTGCAGATGGCGGTCAGCCGCACCCGCGAATACGAGGCCGACCGACGTGGCGCCGAAATCTGTGGACACCCGCTCTGGCTGGCATCGGCGCTTGACAAGATCGCCCGCGGCGCCGAACGCATCCGCAACCCCGATGCCGAGCGCAATCCCGCGACCGCGCATCTCTTCATCATCAATCCCCTTCACGGCGAGCGCATGGACAGCCTGTTCTCCACCCACCCCGCCACTGAGAACCGCATTGCAGCCTTGCAGGCGATGGCGCGCGACATGGCCGGCAGCGAAACCCGGGCTGCACCGCGCCAGGCCCCAACGCCACGCCAGGCGGACGAACTGCGGCCATCCGGCCCGTGGGATCAGACAGCAAGGCCCGAGCAGCCGGCGGAGCCCGCCAAGCCCAAATCCAACCCATGGGGTCGCAATCCGACCGGGCCCAGGGGCCGGTGGTCGTGAGCGTGGCGGACAGAGGACCTCGACGCACGGTTTCAGGTGATCAGGAACACAGGGACGGCGGCGACTTCGTCGCCGGTCTCGCCGCGCGCAAGGCAGCGGCCCGCCTGCTTGCCGCCGTCATCGATGCCAGGACACCGCTTGACGGGCTGACCGATCACGAGAACGGCCACCCGCAATACAAGGCGCTCGATTTGCGCGATCGCGGCCTTGTCCGCGCCATTCTGGTCACCGCGCTGCGCTATCGCATGACCATATCGGGGCTCTTGGCGCGGCGCCTGGAAAAGCCGCTGCCGCCCAATGCCACGGCGCTGTCGCACATATTGCATGTGGCGGCCGCACAGATCCTGTTCCTCGATATTCCCGACAGCGCCGTGGCAT
>NZ_RZPW01001042.1:0-1693 GCF_003998455.1 Mesorhizobium sp. M7A.F.Ca.CA.001.08.2.1
GCGCCAGTAAAAGAACCGCCAGCCCCGCGGCGAATAGTGATAAACGCGTGCGTTGACATTATGAATTTTGTGGCCCTCCCGCAGCAGTTCGCGCATCAGCAAAGTGCAGGAAACCTTGAAGCCGTTATGTTTTGGAAAAGGATGGCTGAGGATCCACTCGCGTCGAAACGCTACATTGTTGGCGTTGATCGCTCGCTTCGAGGCAAATCGACCGTCTCCACGGGCCATCGGGAAAAACCAGATCAACGCAAAGGTTCTTGAAAAGAAGTCGTCGTATGAAAGGTATGTATATCCGTTTGCGCAGATAACTTCAGAGTTTTCAAAGGGTTCAAGCAGTCCTGATAGCCATCCTGGTTCCGCGACCACGTCGGAATCCAGAAAGATGACGATATCTCCATCCGATGCCAGCATACCGTTGTTCTTCAGGTCGTAATATCGGCCACCAGGGAAAGCTGTGAAGACGAGTTCGGCAACCTGACCGAGCTGCGGGGCCTCATTCGAAATCTCACGACGCAACGCCTCTTTGTCCGACTCTGCTCCGCCGTGAGAGATGACGATCCTTGGTCGCGCTGAACCGGTTGCTGAAACCGATGAGATTTCCCGAGCCAAGGCCTTCATCCCAACGCCGATCTCGTCCCAGTCGATCGACTTTGCATTCTCCATTTCGACGACGAGTGAATAAGTTGCGCGTTCTTCGACCATTTTTGCCCCCCCGAGCCGTCAGTGTGGCTATAGCCGCACTAGCCCGCTGTCAAACAGTCGACGCCATTTACACTGGTTCGCGATCGTCATACAGGGCGACTTTGCTCGGCGGCAAACACACTGTTGCTTGGCGAGTCGGGTCTTTGATCGGTGCGGAAATTACCGTTTCAGCAAGAACACTGCCTGCTGGCCGAAGAAATTCCAGAACCACCACGGCATCGACAAGCCGATCTTCTGGCCGGCGGCGTCGAGGGCGGTTGCCTTCTCGACTGTCGCGCCGAGTTCGTCGCACAGATTGACGAAATCGCGGATGGTGCAGAAGTGGATGTTGGGCGTGTCGTACCAGGAATAGGGCAGGTCCTTGGTCACCGGCATGCGGCCGTTGAGGAACAGCGACAGGCGCACACGCCAATGGCCGAAATTGGGGAAGGAGACGATGGCGCGGTTGCCGATCCTGAGCAGTTCGTCCAGCACCAGCTTGGGGTTGCGGGTGGCCTGCAGCGTCTGCGACAGGACGACGAAGTCAAAGCCCTTGTCGGGATAGAATTCGAGATCCTTGTCGGCATCGCCCTGGATGACCGAGAGGCCGCGCGCCACACATTCGTTGACGCCGCGCTGCGACAGCTCGAGTCCACGGCCGTCGACTTGCTTGGTGTCCTGTAGCAGTTCGAGCAGCGAGCCGTCGCCCGAGCCGACATCGAGCACGCGCGACTGTGGCGGGATGAGGTTGGCGACGACTTCGAGGTCGACGCGCTGGTCGCGGTTGACGCTCATGGCTTCGCCTCCCGCCTGGCGCGTGATCCCGATCGGAAAAGCCTGCAATTTTTCGAGATCATGCGCTCAGCCCTCTCGCCCGGGCCGCCGAGCCGATGAAGCCGTTTATCGCGGCAAACAGTTCCGGCTCGTCGAGCAGGAATGCGTCGTGGCCTCGGTCGGTCTCGATCTCGACGAAGGATACCGATGCGCCGGCGGCGTTGAGCGCATGCACGAT
>NZ_RZPW01001043.1:0-1692 GCF_003998455.1 Mesorhizobium sp. M7A.F.Ca.CA.001.08.2.1
GCGCGATTCCGATCGCATCATCGGCCTGCTCGATGCCCGCACCTTGCGGGCCGAGCAGGGCGAGCAGATCGCCAAGCATGTGCTGGTGACGCGCTACGATGCCGCCCGCGCCTCGCGCGGCGAGATGCTGTCCATCGACGACGTGCTGGAAATCCTGTCGGTGCCGCTGCTCGGCATCATTCCGGAAAGCCAGGATGTGCTGCGCGCCTCCAACCTCGGTTCGCCGGTGACGCTGTCGGAGCCGCTCAACACTGCTGCCAAGGCCTATATCGACGCTGCCAGGCGGCTGGAGGGCGAGGAATTGCCCGTCATCGTGCCCTTCGAGCGCAAGGGCTTCCTCGATCGTCTTTTGGGAAGGAGGGCGGCATGAACCTGCTCGACATCTTCAAGCGGCGCTCCAGCGCCCCGGTGGCGCGCGAGCGGCTGCAAGTGCTGCTCGCCTATGAGCGCCGCAACCGCAGCCAGCCCGACCTCGTCTCCATCCTGCGCGAGGAGATCATGGCCGTCATCGCCAAGCATGTGCAGATCGACCAGGATTATCTGCAGGTCTCGATGGATCGCGGCGAGACCATGTCGACGCTGGAGATCGACATCCAGATCCCCAACAAGAGCGCCGTGCCGCTGGCCATGGCGGGGTGAGGGCAACTTAGGGGGAGCCGCGATCCTTCGCGCCCCCCTCTGTCCTGCCGGACATCTCCCCCACAAGTGGGGAGATTGGCAATTTCTGCGCTTCAGTTCTTCTTGCAACGTTGGCGATTGGCGAAAGCCCGCATGACGTCCAATCTCCCCTCGTGTGGGGGAGATGTCCAGGACAGAGGGGGACGCTGTCCCGCCGGCAGAACCGGCATCGCACCCTCGCACCGCATCGCTCGCAGCGTCCAAACCCCTAAAATGTCCCAAATTTACCTTTGTGCCGACGGGGCTTCCCCTGCGCAAGCAGCGGATGTAAGGATATATTAGCAATTTGTTAAGTTCTAAGCGAGGTATGCGTAAGGGGAGTTTGGCGATGAACTTCAGAGGCCTGATCAAGCGTGCTGAAGACGTGGATAAAGCAATCCAGGACCTGCAGATCGATTTGGCGGACGCGCTGGATGCAAGTCTCGACGCCGACGACCTGGCGCCGCCAGAGAGCGACGATGTGCCGGATGCCCAGGCGGCAGCCGATGACGGGCCACCCCAGGCCGATGCGGCAAATGACGACAATGCCGGGAATGCCGAGGATGCGGGCGCTGCGGACAGTTCCGAAACCGCGCCAAGACTGACCGCCCATACACAGACCCGGCTGGCTGCATTGAGCGCCTTCGAGGGGCTCTTCCACGACGCCAGGGACTATCTGGAGGAGATCAACGACAAGCTGTCGGAGATCGGCACCTCACACCATCTGACGCGCGAATTCCTCAACATCCTGCACAGCGACATCCTGCGCGCCAACGAGCTGGAGGTTGCCAATGCCGCCCTGGCCGCCGAACAGAGGGCGCTGTCGGAAAAGCTGCACGACGCGACGCGAAAGCTGCGCGAGCGTGACGGCGCTTTCGAAGCGCTGCAGCAGCGCGAGACAAGCCTGGTCCAGGACCGGGAGACGCTTCGTGCGGCCCTTGCCGCGGTCAGGCTGGAACTCGTCGAGACAGCCAATGCGAGCGCCAAACGCGAGGCGGAGTTCGGCGACATCGCCAAGCGGCTGACCGCCAGGAC
>NZ_RZPW01001044.1:0-1690 GCF_003998455.1 Mesorhizobium sp. M7A.F.Ca.CA.001.08.2.1
GCTGACGCAACTGCGCCTGCCGCTGGCGGCATAAAAACAAGGCGCGCCCGGTCGCCGCGCCTCGCCGCCGTTGGGTTTCGAAGAAACTACCGCCGCAACACCGCGCTCAGCACATCCCTGATGCCGATGGCGCCGACAAATCGCGACTGGTCGTCAAACAGCGCTACCGGAGCGGTCTGCGAACGGTGCATGGCCAGCATGACGGTTTTCAGCGAGGTGCCGGGATTGGCCCAGAACACTTGCGCGGCTTCCTCGGATTGGCCTTCGACGTCGGCGCACGACACCCAGACCGCCGGCTTGCCGTCGCGTTCAGCCGCCGCCACCAGCCCGTGATCGTCGATCTTGAAGCGCGTCGTCTTGCGGCGGTCGAGCCAGACCCAGCCGTCCTTGCCGTGCTCCAGATCGCGACGGTCGCGCATCACGTTCCAGGCGGTCAGCACCGACAGCGGGTTCACATTGGCGATGAAGTCTCGGACATAGTCGTTGGCGGGCCGCAGCACGATGTCTTCGGGCGCGCCGGTTTGCACGATGCGCCCACCCTCCATGATGGTGATGTGGGAGCCGATCTTCAGCGCCTCCTCGAGGTCGTGGCTGACGAAGATGATGGTCTTCTTCAATTCAGCCTGCAGCTGCAGCAATTCGTCCTGCAGCTTGGTGCGGATGAGCGGGTCGAGCGCCGAGAACGGCTCATCCATCAACAGGATCGGCGCCTCGGTGGCGAAGGCCCGCGCCAGGCCGACGCGCTGCTGCATGCCGCCCGAAAGCTCATGCGCGTATTTCTTCGACCACTGGTCGAGATTGACCAGCTTGAGCTGGCGTTGCACGCGCTCCTTGCGCTCGGCTTCCGGGACGCCGGCGAGTTCGAGGCCGAGACCGACATTCTCCTCCACCGTGCGCCAGGGCAAAAGGCCGAACTGCTGGAACACCATCGCCACCTGTTTCTGGCGCAGGCGCCGCAAGGTCGCCTCGTCGCAGGTGACGACATCGACGGTCTTGTCGCCATCCTTGACCAGCACCTGGCCGCGCGACACCACGTTGAGCCGGTTGACCGCCCGCAGCAATGTCGACTTGCCCGAACCGGAGAGGCCCATCAGAACGGAGATCTCGCCCTCGTTCACGGTCAGGCTGGCGCCGGCGCAGCCCAGTACATTGCCGGTCTTTTCGAGGATCTCGGCGCGGCTGGCGCCGGCGTCGATCATCTTCAGCGATCCGGCCTGGTCGGCGCCGAAGACGATATCGACGTTCCTGAAATCGACGGCGACGGTCATTTCTTGCCTCCAACGGCGATGCGGGTCATCCGGTCGAGCACGATGGCCAAAACGACGATGGCAAGCCCCGCCTCAAGCCCGAGGTCGATGCGGCGCGAGCCGAGCGCCCGGTTGATCTCGGTGCCGAGCCCGCCGGCGCCGATCAGTGCGGCAAACACCACCATCGACAGCGACAGCATGATCGATTGCGTCAGGCCGGCCATGATGGTGGGCAGTGCCGACGGCAGTTCCACCTTCCACAGCAGCTGGCTCTTGGTGGCGCCGAAAGCCTCGCCGGCCTCGACGATCGACTTCGGCACCGAGACGACGCCCAGATGCGTGAGCCGGACCGCGGTCGGAATGACGAAGATGATGGTGACGATGAGGCCGGGCGCGTTGCCGAGGCCGAACAGCGTCAGCACCGGGATCAGGTAGACGAAGGT
>NZ_RZPW01001045.1:0-1685 GCF_003998455.1 Mesorhizobium sp. M7A.F.Ca.CA.001.08.2.1
CTACAAGATGGAAGCCTTCAAGCACAAGTTCGCGCCGTCGGCGACTATCGCCAAGGTGACGCGCTGGGCCGTGGAAAAGGCTGGTCTTGGCAAGGAGGAGGCCGAGGAGCACGTCCTCCAGATCCATGGTAGCCGCGTCCAGCCGCCGCAGAATGCACATCTGGGCAGCTTCACCGGCGAAACCTGCGCCGTTATGTTCGACCTGGTCCGCAAGAAGTTGGTGCAGGGCTGATGGCGGCCTTGGCGACAGCGGAGGAAAGGGCGTTCCGGGAACACCTGGAGCGCCCTGATTTCCAGCTCGGCACGATCAAACAACAATGGCGCTTGCTGCGCGTAGCGTGGCCGACTGCCGACTTCGCGATAAGAGCGCGCGACGGCACCGAGTGGGGGTTCCGTTTTCTTCTGGACGGCTATCCAGCGCAACTGCCGAACGCCAGGCCTTGCGACATGGAGACCGGCGTGCCGCTTGCCGCAGAATATTGGCCGAAGGGCTCGGGCCGGGTGGCGGCGGCGTTCAATCCAAACTGGAACGCTGCGGCCCTTTATATGCCGTGTGACCGAATGGCGTTGCCCGGGCACGAGCAATGGATCGTGGAGCATCCCGAACTGCTCTGGAAGCCCGCCCGCGGAATTGTTCATTATGTGGAGATCATTCATGACCTTTTGGCTTCGTTCGGTTATTTCGCGCCTATTCGGCCAGCCGCCTGATCTCTCGATCCCGGTCGACCTGTGGCTCGAACTTCTTCACGGACTGCGAGCGCGTGGCGGCAACCACCGGGAAAGCGGCGCTTTCCTTCTGGGACCGAATACTGCGCACCGCAGGATCACCTCTATCGTATTCTACGACGAGATCGATCCTCACGCGTTCGATACCGGCATCATCGAGATCGACGGCGGCTCGATGGCGGATTTGTGGAACATCTGCCGTGAACGTGGCGAGGTTGTCGCGGCCGACGTTCACACCCACCCCGGCAGTGCCGGGCAAAGCGAATCTGATCGGCTGCACCCAATGATCGCCGAGCCGGGTCACATCGCGATGATCCTGCCTCGCTTTGCCGCCGAGCCGATCAGGTTCGATGAGATCGGGCTCTATCGCTACCTGGGCCGTTTTCGCTGGACCGCACTCAAACGGTCGCTTCTGCGGCCCACACTGCGCATTGAAGGAACAATCCATGGCTGAAGATATCATTGACACCCTGAACAGGTCCGCCAAGCTGTTCATGGACCGCGGCACGGCCGCTACCGCGGAGGAAGCCGAGCAGCGGTTGCATTCTTTCCGGATGCATCTTTTCATCGGCGAGAGCGCAGCCTTGAGTCCGACCCACCAGGCGGCGCTGCTCACCGCCCTCAATTGCGCTCGCCGCACCTTCCTAGGCGGCGTTACGGTGTCGGGCGTCCTGGACGCGCCTTTGACGTTGCCGGTCGTTGCCGGTACGACCCTGGCTGACGCGGTAGGACACCTTCAGGGTACCGTCGTCGAGGACATCCCGCAAGGCGTTCCGCTTGTCAGCATCGGAACTCCGCCGGCGATCGATCACGCGGGTTTTGCTATCAGAACGACATTCGAAGGCTGGCGAGCCGGCCTGGTGCCGTTCGACGCCCCCGCCCTTCCCGACTCTGCCGAGTTTGCTCCCGCTGGCGTGCTTGCCGGAGCGCTGGCCGTGTCGGAAGTCTTCGCCCATTTC
>NZ_RZPW01001046.1:0-1683 GCF_003998455.1 Mesorhizobium sp. M7A.F.Ca.CA.001.08.2.1
ATCGAAGTGCGGTACTTGATTAAGCTGGCGTAGGGCGAAACCGAAATCGCCCAGAATGTTGACTATGTCACCAATCAGCTTTTGTCCTCGATATATCGGAACAACATGCGTTTCCAGCTCGATAGCCAAACAGGATTCCAGAAGGTGGCCGAAACCAAGCAGAACTTCGTATTCAAGACCTTGGACGTCTATTTTTATAACATCCGGTGACGGAACCGCGCTTGCGCGGAACAATTCGTCATATCGAACACATTCGACCTCTTGCATGCTGACAACGTTGAAGACACGGGCTACTGAGTAGTTCTGCAGGATCTCAAAGTTTGGCTCTCGCAAAGACGAGCAGTATGATCCGGCAGTAATATACAGCTTTTGGGGGCCAGAAGTGTTTGCCAGCGCCTTTTCCACCACTTGCGCGCCCGGAATTCGATCGAGGGTTTGTCGTATCACCGTCGCTTCCGACGACAAGGGTTCGAACACGACGGGCGTAATATGATCGGCTCGCAGCATCCACTTGAGCTGTAGCCCTCCTTGGCCGCCAACATCGACGAGGGTGATCCGCTCCTCTGCCGGCGTGCGAGACAACTCCGGGTATGCATCAAACGTTTCAACCAGAACGCTCAAGAGTGCAAACTGTTCGAGTCCAGTGCCGGCGTAGACGGGACGACCATTGTCGGAGCAGCCTATTGAGAGAGACCCGTGGCAACTCAAAAAGCTCACATCGATCTCGATCGTGTCATCTGGATGAGCGTTGATCGAAATGGTGTGACTGATACCCCTGTTTATTATGGTGCCGTCGAGTGCAATTTCGGCAACATCCAAAGAACCATAGTGATGGATATAGAAGTTTGTGGTGGTCGTGGGGAAGAATCTGAGGACGCACCTCATCCGAACCATTCGAAACAGAAAAGCTGAATCGTGAAGTCCTAGAAGATGCCAGTCACGGCGGTCACTGTCGCGAACGACCAAAGCTCCGCCAACGATATGACTCGACATTTCGTGGACGACCTGCCAGCTTGATAAAGCATCGCCAACATACGTTTTGGAAAAGATCGCCTCGCCCACCCTCGAGTCCCCTAGCCGCTTCCGAGTAGTTCAACCCTCAAGGGGTCTACGCTTAGACCTCGGCCGATGGCAGAACAAGCTGGACTTCCTATTTTTCTCCTTGCAGGGCAACATGGTCGAGTTTCGAAGTTGCTGCGACGAGATCTCCTAAATTTGCTTGCAGGTTCAGTGGCCGGCAGCCTCACACCAGTGGCGTTGACACCCTCGGGCGGTTGGAGCACAGGCTACGGGGTCATGTCTTCCCCACCTTCCTCAGCTAGCTCGCAACCAAACCTCCTAACCGCCCCCATCGAGCTTGCCGGCGACTGGGGCCACATGCTTGAGGGAGCCGCTGATCAGGTCGTCGAACGCATGCGGCATGCATGCCTCGACGGCGTCCGCCTGCTGTCCGACCGCCAGCCGACGCGCCTGCGTGTCGACGAGCACACTTCCGGCACGCCGGCAATCTGGCTGCATCCGGACGGCAGCAGTATGGCCTGGATCATCGTCGATATATCGGCGAGCGTGACTCGTCGAAGCTCGCCTACCAGTTCGGGCACGAACTCGGCCATGTGCTCTGCAACAGCTGGCAACCGGACGCCAGGCCGGCGCCGCCTTGCCAATGGATCGAGGAGACCATGG
>NZ_RZPW01001047.1:0-1682 GCF_003998455.1 Mesorhizobium sp. M7A.F.Ca.CA.001.08.2.1
GCCTGCCTCGTAAAGACGGCAATGAATGAAAAAGGGCGCGGCAACCCCTGGCTGCCGCGCCCCTTTTCAAAAATCTGCCAGTCTTACTTGGCGCTTTCCAGCGTATCGACCGCCTTCTTCAGGTTGGCGTCGGGGATCTCGACCTTGGCGCCGGCGCGCAGCGACTTGACCAGCGCGAAATACTTGTCGCGGATGACCGCCTGCTTGGCCTGGTCCTTGACGTCGTCGAAGGCCGGCGGCTGCTTGGTGCGCTTGTCTTCAAGCTTGATGACATGCCAGCCGAACTGCGTTTGCACCGGCTGCTCGGTGTATTTGCCGACCTCGAGCGCGGAGGCCGCCTTGTCGAACTCCGGCACCATCTGGCCAGGTCCGAACCAGCCGAGATCGCCGCCGCTGGTCTTGCCTGACGGATCGCTGGTGTGCTCGTTGGCGAGCTTCTGGAAGTCGGCGCCGCCGTCGAGCTGCTTGATGATCGCCTCGGCCTCTTCCTTCGTCTTCACGAGGATGTGACGGGCATGCAGCTCGTTGGTGGGCGGCGTGTTGGCGATTTCCTGGTCGTAACGGGCGCGGACCTCGGCGTCGGTGACCTTGTCGACGACACCCTTCTCGACCATCTCGCCATGCAGCGCGCGCTGCTGCAGGAAGGCCATGCGGCGCTGGAAGTCGGGATCCTTGTCGAGCCCTGTGGTGACCGCCTGGGCGGCCATGACGCGGATCTCGATGGCAGCCGAAAGGGCGGCGGCACGGCGCTGCTCGGGCGGCAATTGTGCGAACTGCTGCGACAATTCCCCTTCGGCAAGCACCAGATCTGCTTCGGTCAGGGGCTGACCGTTGACCGTGGCGATAACCTTATTGGGATCGACCGGTGCCGCGGCTGGCGCTGCTGCATCCGCTGGAGCGGGAGCGGTTTGCTGCGCCATCACAGGCGAGAGCGAAAGGGCCGACAGGCCGACGGCCAAGCCAAGGCTGGCGAGCGACGCGCGGCGAAACAACAGGGACATAGGGGGACTCCGGTGGGGATTGTTAAGAGGGGTGCTTCCAGATCGGCCAGATTGTGGCGGAATTTGGCGCAGCCAGCAGGGCCAGCGCGGCGTTGACATCAGTTGAGCCCCCTCTTATCTGTCCAACGACTTTGCGTCCAGAACCGTTTTCCGGGCGCTTTTTGTGTTTGTCCACGTTCACGTGGAATTGATGGGGCCGCCCGGCGCTCATCTCAAGATTGAGAATTCTATCGAAAGGACCATTGGATGGTCAGTCTCGGCGGTCTCGCCCGTAAGGTTTTCGGTTCCTCCAACGACCGTCGGGTCAAATCGACCCGGCCCCGTGTCGAGGCGATCAACGCCATGGAAAACGAGATGCGGGCGCTTTCCGATGAGGAATTGGTCGGCCGCACCGCGAAATTCCGCCAGGACATCGCCAACGGCGCCACGCTCGACGATCTGTTGGTGCCGGCCTTCGCCACCGCCCGCGAGGCCGCGCGCCGCGTGCTCGGCATGCGCCCCTTCGATGTCCAGCTGATCGGCGGCATGGTGCTGCACAATGGCGGCATTGCCGAGATGCGCACCGGCGAGGGCAAGACCCTGGTCGCGACGCTGCCGGTCTACCGCAACGCGCTTGCCGGCAAGGGCGTCCACGTCGTCACCGTCAACGACTATCTGGCCACCCGCGACTCCGAATGGATG
>NZ_RZPW01001048.1:0-1678 GCF_003998455.1 Mesorhizobium sp. M7A.F.Ca.CA.001.08.2.1
GCCAGCGGCGGCGCGGCGCGTGTCGTCCGTCAGCAACTCGCCGGCGCGGGGATGAGCGTCGGAGCCGGTCTCATTGCGGCAGGAGCCGCAGACGATGATGGTGACGCCGGCCAAGGCATCATCATGGCCGGACGAAATATCCGCTGTGCCAGCCGAAAAACTGCTGTCGTGGTCCAAAGATCGGGCTCCTTGCCCGGAAACCCGCCGGGCGATCGGATTCTACAGTCGCAGACGGCAGGTCTCCTGGCTCGCGAGTCATCGCCTTGGGTAGCCGCCTTCCCGGGAATTCCCAGTGGTTTTCGGCCTTGGCTCTTCGCTTACAGTTGCGGGGACAGCCGCGGATTTGGGATTTTGCCCCGCACCGCATTCCCTCTTAGCCCTTGCCGTTGCGGGCAAGGGACCATCTGGAACCGGATTTAGGCTTTTGCGGGCGGCGGTGTCAACGCGAGCTTACGACACGGCTATGTCGGCCAGCGCCGGCCCCAAATCCCCGGCAGGCGTCACTTCGATGCGTTCGAGCCCGAGCCAACCTTGCATCTGCTTCAATTCCTCGAACAGCTCTGCAGCGGTTTCAGGCGGCGCACCGGGCTCGGCATAGGCCGCATGGACCCGCAGTATGCTGGCCGGGCGATCGGCCTTGAGGTCGACGCGCGCCACGATCCGGTCGCCGAGCAGGAACGGCAGGACATAATAGCCATACTGCCGCTTGTCGGCCGGTGTGTAGCTCTCGATGCGGTAGTGGAAATCGAACAGCCGCTCGGTGCGCGAGCGCTCGAAGACGACCGGATCGAAGGGTGCCAGCAAGGCGCGGGCCTCGACTTTGCGCGGCAGACGGGCGTCCCGGTGAAGATAGGCCGGCTTGTCCCAGCCTTCGACACGCACCGGCAGCAACTCGCCCGTTTCAACCAGTTCCTCCAACCGGCCTTTCATATCGGCCGGCGACAGGCGGAAATAGTCGCGCAAATCGCTTGAAGTCGCCACGCCGTGGGCGCGGGCGGAAATGCGCAGCAATTCGCGGTGCGCGTCCTCAGGCGTCGGCACCGGCAGGTCGAGGATCGCCTGCGGCAGCACGCGCTCGGGCAGGTCATAGAAGCGCTCGAAACCGCGGCGGTGCGCCGTGGTGATGCGGCCGGCCCAGAACAGCCATTCGAAAGCGTGTTTGGCATGGCTCCAGCCCCACCAGCCGCCCGAACCTTTCTGGCCCTCCAGCGCGGAAGCGGCGATCGGGCCGCGCTCGGCGACCTCGCGGTAGATCTCTTCGATGTAGGCGGCGTGCTCGCGGCCCCATTTGGCGAGACCCAGATACATTTCCTCGCCCCGCTCGGCGCGCTGCATGCGCCAGCGCATCAGCGGGTATGTCTCGACCGGCAGGAAGGAGGCCTCGTGCGCCCAGTATTCGAAAACCATGCGCTTGCGCGTCACGGCCGCGTTGTCGAGCAGCGAGAACGGGTAGGGGCCAAGGCGCGAATAGAGCGGCATATAATGAGCGCGCACCACCGCGCTGACGGAATCGATCTGCAACAGGCCGGTGCGGGACAGCGTGCGGGCAAAATGCCGGCGGTCGGGCGTGCCGGTCGGGCGAGGATCGAGGAACCCCTGGGCGGCAAGCGCAATGCGCCGGGCCCTCGGGAGCGAGATCTTTTCCTTCATGCAGATATCACTTTGCCGTGTTTTGACC
>NZ_RZPW01001049.1:0-1677 GCF_003998455.1 Mesorhizobium sp. M7A.F.Ca.CA.001.08.2.1
GGCGTCGTCTCGCTGGCCGAGCGCTTTGGCGGCCGCACGGTGACGCGCGAGATCTTCGCCGCCATGGTCGATGACGTTGCCGGCCGGCTGGCCAGCTTCGACGGTCGCGATCGGCTGAGCCATCTCAAGGCCAGCCCGAATTTCCATCTGCTGGGCACGTCCGGAACGGTGACGACGCTGGCCGGTGTCCACCTTGAACTCGAGCGCTACGATCGCCGCCGTGTCGACGGGCTGTGGATGGACCGCGACAGCGTCGACCGCATGGTCGAAAGACTGGTTGGCTGGGATTTCCAGCAGCGCTGCGCCAACCCTTGCATCGGTGCCGATCGCGCCGATCTGGTACTGGCCGGCTGTGCTATCCTCGAAGCGATCCGCGCCGTATGGCCGTCCGAGCGGCTGCGCGTCGCCGATCGTGGCCTGCGCGAAGGTATTTTGAGCGAATTGATGGCCGATGATGGCGTCTGGCGCAACGATGGGCGTGGCAGAGCGTGAACAGTCGACCCCCACTCCGTCGAGCTACGCTCGACACCTCTCCCCCGATCGACGGGGGAGAGGAAAGGCGTGAACTTATGCAGGCTGGCTCCCTTCCTCTCCCTCCGGAGGGGGGAGAGGTGGCTCGGCGAAGCCGAGACGGAGTGGGGGAAGCCGTTCACGAAACGCGCAGACGTCGAAAAATGAACACAACTCGACGAGCGAGAAAACCCGGGCCAGAAATCAGGCAATGACCAAGAAACCGGAAAAACCAGGATCCGCCAGCATTCGCGTGCTGAAGACGCGGATCAAGAAGAAGAGCGGGCTGAAGGAATCGTCGCGCCGCTGGCTGCAGCGCCACATCAACGATCCCTATGTCCAGCGCTCCAAGGCTGACGGTTATCGCTCGCGCGCGGCCTATAAGCTGATCGAGATCGACGACAAGCATCATCTGTTGAAACCCGGCATGAAGGTGATCGATCTCGGTGCCGCCCCCGGCGGCTGGTGCCAGGTTGCCGCCGCGCGGACGAAATCGACGGCCGACAAGCCGCATGTCATCGGCATCGATTATCTCGAAATGGACGCCGTGCCCGGCGCACCGGTGCTGCTGATGGATTTCCTCGATCCGCAGGCGCCGCAGAAGCTGGCCGAGGCGCTGGGTGGGGATCCCGATATCGTGTTGTCCGACATGGCGGCACCGACCACCGGCCACAAGCGGACCGACCATATCCGCACCATGCATCTGTGCGAGGTGGCGGCCGATTTCGCGCTCTCCGTCCTGAAACCGGGCGGGCACTTCCTCGCCAAGACTTTCCAGGGCGGCGCCGAAAACGAACTGCTCTCCATGCTCAAGAAGAATTTCCGCTCGGTCCATCACGTCAAGCCGCCGGCGTCGCGGGATGAATCGGTCGAGCTCTATTTGCTGGCCAAGGATTTCAAAGGGCGAGATCTTCCTTCTCCCCTGGGAGAAGGTGTCGCCGAAGGCGACGGATGAGCTCCAGGGAACGCCAACGTTTCACTCCGCTGGAACACCCCTCATCCGTCTTGGCGCTTTCGCGCCGATCCACCTTCTCCCACAGGGGCTAGCGTGCGCACACATTTGCTTCGTGCTGTGGTCAAGCGTGAAGAAGCGACGCCGGAAAATGGCTTGAAGTGTTTGAATCGCATGTGATTCTGTAGCTGCCATTGTTCTGGAGGCTACGACGA
>NZ_RZPW01000104.1:0-11872 GCF_003998455.1 Mesorhizobium sp. M7A.F.Ca.CA.001.08.2.1
TTGTCCGCATCACCTTCCACGCCGTTGTTCCAGGACAGGTTTTCATTGTGGCCGTCGCGGTTCTGCTCGCCATTGGCTTCGTTGTGCTTGCGCTCGTAGCGCACGATGTCGGCGAGCGTCATGCCGTCATGGGCGGCGATGAAATTGACACTGCGGCTGGCGCCTTGCCCGTTCGCGGCAAACACATCTGACGAACCGGCGAGCCGGGTCGCCAGGGCGCCGACCATGCCGGCGTCGCCACGCCAGAACCGTCTTACATCGTCGCGATACTTGTCGTTCCATTCGAGGAAAGGCGCTGGAAAATTGCCGAGCTGATAGCCGTCGGGGCCGATGTCCCACGGCTCGGCGATCAACACGCGATCGGCCAGCAGTGCGTCATCGCGCATCGCTCTCAGCAGCGGCGCCTCGGCATCGAATGTGCCCTCGACCCGCCCCAGAATGGGAGCGAGGTCGAAGCGGAAGCCATCGACACCGGCATCCCTGACGAAATGGCGAAGCGTGTCGAGGACCATTTCCTGGACCACAGGATGGTCGCAAGCGACCGTGTTGCCGGTACCGGTGTCGTTGGCCAGCCTGCCATCAGGTGTGTGCCGGTAGTAGGCCAGGTTGTCGAAGCCGCGCAGCGACAGCGTGGGACCAAGCCTGTCGCTCTCGCCGGTGTGGTTGAAGACGAGGTCGAGGATGACGCCGATACCAGCCTGGCGCAGCACAGCGACCGTGTTTCGCAGTTCCATGATGCCGCCCGGCGCAAGGCGCGGATCGAGGGCCATGAACGTCACGGGATTGTAGCCCCAGGCGTTTCGCAGCCCGAGCGGCGGCAAATGCCGCTCGTCGATCGACGCGGTCACCGGCATCAGTTCGACCGCGCCAACGCCGAGTTTTTTCAGGTGCTCGACGATCGTCGGTTGAGCAAGTGCGGCGACTGTTCCGCGCAATTTTTCGGGAACGTCCGAATGCAGCATGGTGAAGGCGCGCACCGGAATTTCGTAGACCAGGCCGCCGGCGCGGAAGAGCGGCGGCGCAGCCTGCACAGGCTTCGGTAGCGCAGCCGCGATCGCCTTCGGCATCAGCGACGCGGTATCGCCCCCCTCGCCCCGGCGATCGGCCAGCCGCCAGTCGTAGGCATAAGGCCTGTCAATCTCGACGGCGTAGGGATCGGTCAGCAATTTGTCGGGGTCGAACCACAGTCCATGCTCCGGCGCATAGTCCCCGTCGGCGCGGAAACCGTAGCGGGTTCCGGAGCCAAGACCTGCAACGAACAGCGCGTGGACGCCCTCGCCTTCCCGCTGCAGTTCGAGCCGTTCGATTTCCCGCATGCCCTGCTCGTCGAAGATCGAGACCCAAAGCCGACGGGCGGCCTGCGACCAGGCGGCAAAGCGGATGCCTTCGCGGGTGACTGTGGCGCCGAGCTGGGTCATGCCCGCGCCTCACCTTCTCCCCTGGCGGGAGAAGGTGGATCGGCGCGCAGCGCCGAGACGGATGAGGGGTGTTGGAAGGAACGCGGCGTTAGTGATCTGGACATCGGTTTGCGCCAAGCTGGAGCACCCCTCATCCGACCGAGCTTCGCTCGGCCACCTTCTCCCACAAGGGGAGAAGGTGAAACGCGCGCAGCCACTCTCAAGTGATCACGCTCGGCTTGGGGCGGCCGGTATGGCTGTGAATCCCGGCAATATCGTCAGCCGCGGCAATCAGATCGGCAAGGGCGGCCTGGGTGTCGAGATCGTGCCGAGACTTGTCCGGCTCGTAGCGCTCGATGTAGACGCGCAACGTCGCGCCCGACGTGCCGGTGCCGGACAGCCGAAAGACGACCCGCGAACCACCTTCGAACAGAACCCTGATGCCCTGATGCTCGCTGATCGAACCGTCGACCGGATCGTGATAGGCAAAATCGTCGGCACTGGCGATTTTCAGGCCGCGCACGCTGGTGCCAGGCAGCGAGCCGAGCTTGGCACGCAGTTCGTCGACCAGCGCGTTGGCGCGGTCGCTCTCGACCTCTTCATAATCGTGCCGCGAATAGTAATTGCGCCCGTAGGTCGCCCAGTGCTCGGTGACGATCTGCTTGCAGCTTTCGCCACGCGCGGCAAGGATGTTGAGCCACAAAAGCACCGCCCACAGGCCGTCCTTTTCGCGGACATGGTTGGAGCCGGTGCCGGCACTCTCCTCGCCGCAGACCGTCGCCATGTCGGCATCGAGCAGATTGCCGAAGAATTTCCAGCCGGTCGGCGTCTCATAGATGCCGACGCCGAGTTTTTCAGCGACGCGATCGGCCGCGCCACTGGTCGGCATCGAGCGGGCAATGCCTTTCAAACCGGCCTTGTAGCCGGGCGCCAGACGCGCATTGGCGGCGAGCATGGCGACCGAATCCGACGGGGTGACGAAAATGCCCTTGCCGATGATCAGATTGCGGTCGCCATCGCCATCCGAGGCGGCGCCGAAATCCGGTGCGTCCGGTCCCATCATCTCGTCATAGAGGTGTTTGGCGTGGACAAGATTCGGGTCCGGATGGTGGCCGCCGAAATCCGGCAGCGGCTTGAAATTGCGGCAGGTGCCATTGGGCGCGCCGAGCCGGTTTTCCAGGATCTCCTTGGCGTAGGGACCGGTCACCGCGTGCATGGCGTCGAAGCGCATGCGGAAGCCGGACTTGAAGAGTTTGCGCAGGGCGTCGAAATCGAACAGGCTTTCCATCAGTTCGGCATAGTCCACGACCGGATCGATGATCTCGACCGTCATGTCGGCGGCCTTGACCGTTCCTGTTGTGTCGATGTCGATCGGATCGATATCGGCGATCTTGAAGCTCGAAATCGCCTTGGTCTTTTCGAAGATCGCGTCGGTGAGCTTTTCCGGCGCCGGGCCGCCATTGCCGGCATTGTACTTGATGCCGAAATCCTCATGCGGGCCGCCCGGATTGTGACTGGCCGACAGGATGATGCCGCCAAAGGTCTTGTATTTGCGGATGACATGCGAAGCGGCTGGCGTCGACAGGATGCCGCCCTGCCCAACCATCACCTTGCCGAAGCCGTTGGCGGCTGCGATGGCGATGGCCTTCTGGATGACCTCGCGGTTGTAGAAGCGGCCATCGCCACCGATCACCAGGGTCTTGCCCTTGAAACCGTCGAGCGCGTCGAAGATCGACTGGATGAAATTCTCGGCATAGTGCTCCTGCTGAAAGACAGGCACCTTCTTGCGCAGGCCCGACGTGCCGGGCTTCTGGTCGGAATAAGGCTTGGTGGGAACGGTCCGTATCATGCTTCAGGCAACCCTTTTCGAAAGCAGCGAACGATAGAGTTCGACGTATTTTTCCGCGCTCTTGTCCCACGACACATCGGCTTTCATGCCCTGGCGCTGCAGTGATTCCCAGACCGTCGGACTGGCATGGGCGTCGACGAGGCGGCGGATAGCGTGCAGCAAGGCGCCGCCATTGTTGGGCGCGAACTGGAAGCCGGTGGCGACGCCGGCAGAGACGGCAGCCTCATTGGCGTCGATGACCGTGTCGGCGAGGCCGCCGGTGCGCGCGACCACCGGCACGCAGCCATAGCGCAGGCCGTAAAGCTGCGTCAGCCCGCACGGTTCGAAGCGCGAGGGAATGACGATGGCGTCGCAGCCGCCCTGCATGATGTGCGACAGCCCCTCGTCGTAGCCGACGACGACGCCGATGCGGCCGCGATGCCTGGCGGCGGCGGCAAGCAGCGCGCCTTCGAGACCGGCATCGCCCGATCCCAGGATGGCGAGCCGCGCACCCGTCGCGACAATGCCGTCGACCACCAGCGCCAATATGTCCATGCCCTTTTGCCAGGTCAGGCGGCTGACCACGCAGACGATCGGGCTGTCATCGCGCTCAAGGTTGAAGCGGTCCTCCACGGCAGCCCTGTTGGGTGCGCGCGCCTTCAGCGTGCTGGCCGTGTAGTTGGACACCAGATGCTTGTCGGTTTCCGGATCCCAGATGCCGGTGTCGATGCCGTTGACGATGCCATGGAGATCGCTGGAGCGCATGTTGATGAGGCCGTCGAGGCCCATGCCGAATTCGGGCGAGCGGATTTCCTGCGCGTAGGTCGGACTGACCGTGGTGATCGCCCAGGCGGCCTGCAGGCCCGCCTTGAGGAAGCCGACACCACCATAATATTCGACGCCGTCGAGCGCCATCGCCGCCGCCGGCAAGCCAAGCTCGCCGAAAATGCCGGCGCCGAACTGGCCCTGGAAGGCGAGGTTGTGGACGGTCATCATCGAAGGCACGCCGACCGCCTTGCCATAGCGCATATAGGCCAGCGTCATCGCCGACTGCCAGTCATGGGCGTGCACGATGTCGGGCTGGTAGCCCGAGATGGCGCCGCCGGCGATGTCGCCGCCGACCTGGCTCAACGCCGCGAAACGCCGCCAATTGTCTGGCCAGTCGACGCCGGTCGCATTGCCATAGGGGCCGCCGGGACGGTCGAACAGATGCGGCGCATCGAGCACGAACAGTTCGAGCCCGGCGAGTTGGACGGAATGGACAGAGGCCTTGCCGCCCTGCAGCAAGGGGTATTGCAGAACCGCCCGCTTTTTCTTGAAGGCAGCCATGACGGTCGGAAAGCCGGGCATGAGCGTGCGCACGGTCACGCCCTTGGCCGCCAAGGCAATTGGCAGCGCGCCGGTCACGTCGGCAAGCCCACCGGTCTTGATGAGCGGGAAAATTTCCGGCGTGACCGACAGAACCTGCATGCGTCAGAGCCCCAGCTTGTCGATCATGTCCTGGGTGACCAGGCAGATGCCCTTTTCGGAAACGCGGAAGCGCTTGGCGTCGAGAATAGGATCTTCGCCGACCACCAGCCCTTCCGGTATCCTAACACCATGGTCGATGACCACGCGCTTCAACTTTGCGTTCCGGCCGACATGAACGTCGGGCAGCATGACGACTTCTTCGAGCGTCGAATAGGAATTGATGCGCGCGCCGGTGAAGATCAGGCTTTTTTTCAGCGAAGCCCCCGAGACGATGCAATCGCCCGAAACCAGCGAAGACACAGCCGAACCGCGGCGGCCATCCTCGTCATGCACGAACTTTGCCGGCGGCTTCAATTCGGCATAGGTCCAGATCGGCCAGTCGCGGTCGTAGAGGTCGAGTTCCGGCGTGATATCGGTCAGGTCGATATTGGCTTCCCAATAGGCGTCGACCGTTCCGACGTCGCGCCAGTAGGCCTCGTTCTCGGCGGTCGAACGGACGCAGGACTTGGCGAAGCGGTGCGCGATCGCCTTACCGTGCTGGACGATATAGGGGATGATGTCCTTGCCGAAGTCGCGGCTCGAGCCCGGCTCGGCCGCATCGCGGCGCAACTGCTCCATCAGAAACTTGGTCTTGAAGACGTAAATGCCCATCGAGGCCAAGGCAAACTCCGGCTTATCGGGAATGCCGGGCGGATCGGCGGGCTTTTCGACGAAGGCGATGATGTTGTCCTTGCCATCGACATGCATGACGCCGAAGCCGGTGGCTTCCATGCGCGGCACTTCGAGGCAGCCAACGGTGACGTCGGCATTGGCGTCGACGTGCTGGCGAAGCATCATCTCGTAGTCCATCTTGTAGATGTGGTCGCCAGCTAGGATGACCATGTATTCGGGTCCGTAGGCCTCGATGATGTCGATGTTCTGATAGACGGCGTCAGCCGTGCCCTCATACCATTGCGTTTCCGAGACGCGCTGGCTGGCCGGCAGGATGTCGAAGCTTTCGTTTCGCTCGGGGCGCAGGAAGTTCCAGCCGCGCTGCAGATGACGGATCAGCGAATGCGCCTTGTACTGGGTGGCAACGCCGAGGCGTCGAATGCCGGAGTTAAGCGCGTTGGAGAGCGCGAAGTCGATGATGCGCGTCTTGCCGCCGAAATAGACGGCCGGCTTGGCACGCCGGTCGGTCAGTTCCTTGAGGCGGCTGCCACGGCCGCCGGCCAATACATAGGCCATGGCATCGCGCGCCAGCGGCTGGGTCCGTTTCAAGTCTGCCATTTCTACCCTCCCAAGTTACTCGATCTCGACATGTTACTCAGTGTCGATGGGTTCAGTCGGCGACGAGCTCGAGCATGATCGTGGACAGCGGCGGCAAGAGCATCGTCGCGGCGATGCTTCCTTCCTCCGCCCGCGCCTCGACCATGCCGCCATTGCCCTTGCCGGAACCGCCATATTCAGAAGCGTCGGTGTTGATGATCTCGCGCCATTTGCCTGATGTCGGCAACGGCACGCGATAATTTTCGCGCGGCACCGGCGTGAAATTGGAAATGACGGCCACTGGGCTGCCGCCCGGCGCGCTGCGCAGCCAGGCAAAAACCGAATTCTGGCTGTCGTCGACGATCAGCCAGGAAAACCCTTCCGGCTCACAATCACGGCCGTGCAGTGCCGGGCGCGAACGGTAGAGATAGTTGAGATCGCGCACCGTCTGCCAGACGCCGCGATGCGGCCGGAATTCAAGCAGGTTCCAGTCGAGCGCGCGCGCCTCGCTCCATTCGCGGCGCTGCGCGAACTCCTGTCCCATGAACAGCAGCTTCTTGCCGGGATAGCCCCACATGAAAGCGTAGTAGGCACGCAGCGTCGCAAACTTCTGCCAGTCGTCGCCGGCCATCTTGCCAAGCAACGTGCCTTTGCCGTGCACGACCTCGTCATGCGAGAGCGGCAGCACGAAATTCTCCGAGAAGGCGTAGGTCAGGCCGAAGGTGAGGTCGTTGTGGTGGTGTTTTCGGAAGATCGGCTCCTTGGAGAAATACTCCAGCGTGTCGTGCATGAAGCCCATATTCCACTTGAAGCCGAAGCCGAGGCCGCCTTCATGCACCGGTGCCGAGACCTTCGGCCATGAGGTCGATTCCTCGGCGATGGTCATGACGCCCGGATGATGGCCGTAGACCTCCTTGTTCATCTTCTGCAGGAAGCTGACCGCCTCGAGATTCTCGCGGCCGCCCTTCTCGTTGGGGATCCATTCGCCGGCTTTGCGCGAATAGTCGAGGTAGAGCATCGAGGCGACCGCGTCGACGCGCAAACCGTCGACATGGTATTTCTCGGCCCAGAACAGCGCATTGTTGACCAGGAACGACACCACCTCGCGGCGGCCGAAATTGTAGATCGCGGTGTTCCAGTCGGGATGAAAACCCTTGCGCGGATCGGCATGTTCATAGAGCGCGGTGCCATCGAAATTGGCCAGGCCATGCGCGTCGACCGGGAAATGTGCCGGCACCCAGTCGAGGATGACGCCGACGCCGGCGCGGTGGGCGCCATCGACGAAACGGGCAAAGCCGTCCGGGTCGCCAAAGCGGGCTGACGGCGCGTAAAGGCCGGTCGTTTGGTAGCCCCAGGACGGGTCGTAGGGATGTTCAGAGATCGGCATGAATTCGATGTGGGTGAAACCGGTCTCGACCACATAGGGGATCAGCCGGTCGGCCAACTCGTCCCATGACAGGAACGTTCCGTCGTCGCGAAGCTGCCAGGAGCCGGCATGGACCTCGTAGATCGAGATGGCTTCTCGCCGGTGATCGGCATTGCGCCAGAAATTGCGATGCGCCTCGTCGCCCCACTCGTGCGCCGGCGGCACCGCCACGACCGAAGCAGTAGCCGGACGCAGTTCGGATTTGAAGGCGAACGGGTCGGCCTTCAGCGGCAGCCTCACACCATCGGGGCCGATGATCTCGTATTTGTAGGGTCGTCCGGCACCGATGTCGGGTACGAACAGTTCCCAGATACCGGTGTCGCGCCGGTCTCGCATGGTGTGCCGGCGGCCGTCCCACTCGTTGAAGTCGCCGACCACAGAGACGCGCCGCGCATTGGGAGCCCAGACGGCGAAATGCACTCCGGTGGCGCCTTCGTGATCGATGACATGGGCGCCGAGCTTGTCGAACAGCCTGAGATGCGAGCCTTGGGCGATGTAGTAATCGTCCATCGGGCCCAGCACCGGACCGAACGAATAGGGATCGGTCAGCCACCAGTCGCCGCCGGCGTTCCTGGCATGATAGCGCAGGGGTTGCCGCTTCTTGATCGAGAGCTTGCCTTCGAAAAAGCCGCCATCGTCGCGCCTGGACAGTTCACCCGCGATGGTGCCGGTCAGCGTGTAGGCGGTGACGAATTCGGCATTCGGAACAAAGCACCGGGCATACAGGCTCTTGCCGACCTCATGGACACCAAGGACGGCGAAGGGATCTCCGTGCGTGCCGGCAACAATCGCCGCGACATCGCCGGCTGGCGCCAGTCCATCCGGCCCGCTTGTCGCAGCGGTCGCGCGCGGCTTCTTCATCAGGCAGTGTCCCTCCCCGGGCACCAAGTGTTTGTTTCTAGTGATGTGAATCCGACATTCAATTCACATCACCGGGACCACATTGTTTGCGGCCTCATGCAATCACATCAGACAGGCACGTTCCAGATTTCTTTCGCATATTGGCGGATCGTGCGATCGGAGGAGAACCAGCCGACACGCGCAACGTTGCGGATTGCCCGGGCGTACCAGTCGGGACTGTTGCGCCAGACCGCATCGACCTCGCGCTGGGCGGCGGCATAGGCATCGAAATCGGCGGCAACCATGAACCAGTCGCTGTTGTAGAGACCGTTGATGAGATCGCGGTAACGCTCCGGATCGTCCGGCGAGAAGACGCCTGACGAAACAGCCGCAACCGCTTGCGCCAGCTCAGGCGAGCCTTCGATGACGGCGCGCGGATCGTAGCCGTTGTTGCGCCGCTCGGCGACCTCGGCGGTGGTCAGGCCGAAGATGAAGATGTTGTCGTCGCCGACGCATTCCTTGATCTCGACATTGGCGCCGTCGAGCGTGCCGATGGTCAGCGCACCGTTCAGCGCGAACTTCATGTTGCCGGTGCCCGACGCTTCCATGCCGGCGGTCGAGATCTGTTCGGACAGATCGGCGGCCGGCATCATGATCTCGGCAAGGCTGACATTGTAGTTCGGCACGAACACCACCTTCAGCAGACCGCGCACGGCCGGATCGCGGTTGATGACCTTGGCGACATCGTTGGCGAGTTTGATGATCAGCTTGGCATTGTGGTAGCTGGGCGCCGCCTTGCCGCCGAAGAATTTCACGCGCGGCATCCAGTCGCGCTCGGGATGCGAGCGGATCTGGTCGTAGAGGGCGATCGCCTCGAGGATATTCAGAAGCTGGCGTTTGTATTCGTGGATGCGTTTGATCTGGATATCGAACAGCGCCGAGGGATCGACCTTGATGCCGAGCCGGTCGGCGACGAGGTTGGCCAGCCGCGCCTTGTTGGCTCGCTTGACGGCGGCGAACTTGTCGCGAAAGGCGGCATCGCCGGCGAAACCGTCGAGATCCTTGATGGCGTCGATGTCATCGAGAAAGCGGTCGCCGATCGCCTCGCGGGCAAGCGACGTCAGCCCGGGATTACACTGGATCAGCCAGCGCCGCGGCGTGATGCCGTTGGTCTTGTTGTTGATGCGATCGGGATAGAGCTTGTGCAGATCGGCGAACACCGTCTCCTTCATCAGGTCGGTGTGAAGCGCCGAAACGCCGTTGATCGAGTGCGAACCGACAAAGGCCAGATTGCCCATGCGCACCCGGCGGTCGCCATTTTCCTGGATCAGCGAGATGCGGCCGATCTGCTCGTCCGAGAACTGGTTGGACGCACGCGCCTCCAGAAGCACTTCAGCGTTGATGGCATAGACGATCTGCATGTGGCGCGGCAAAAGCCGCTCGAACAGCGGCACCGGCCAGCTTTCCAGCGCCTCGGGCAGCAGCGTGTGGTTGGTGTAGCCGAAGGTGCGCTGGGTGATGTCCCAGGCCTGATCGAAGTCCATGCCGTGGACGTCCATCAACAGGCGCATCAACTCCGGCACAGCGATGGCCGGATGGGTGTCGTTCAGGTGGATCGCAGCCTTGTCGGGCAAGGACTTCAGGTCGCCATATTGGCTGAGATGGCGCTGGACGATGTCCTGCAGCGATGCGGTGGAGAAGAAATATTCCTGCCGAAGCCGCAGTTCCTGCCCGGCCTTGTGGGAATCGGCGGGATAGAGCACGCGCGACAAGGCATCGGCCTTGTTGCTTTCGGCGAGCGCGCCGATGTGGTCGCCGGCATTGAACTTGTCGAGCAGGATCGGATCGACCGGCATGCCCGACCAGAGCCGCAGCGTGTTGACGCGGTTGGCCCGCCAGCCGACGACGGGCGTATCATAGGCGACGGCCAGCACATGCTCGGTCGGCTTCCAGACATGGCGTTCGAGGCGGCCGTCCTTGGAGGTGATCGATTCCACCGAACCGCCGAAACCGACCTCGAACGAGCGCTCACGGCGTTCGAATTCCCACGGGTTTCCGTGATCGAGCCAGGTTTCAGGCAATTCGACCTGCCAGCCGTCGTGAATCTCCTGGCGGAACATGCCGTTGGCATAGCGGATGCCGTAGCCATGCGCGGGAATGTCGACGGTCGCCATGCTTTCCATGAAGCAGGCCGCAAGCCGCCCGAGGCCGCCATTGCCAAGTGCGGCATCCGGCTCGAGTGCGGCGATGAGATCGAGATCGACGCCCAGGGACGACAGGGCCTCGCGCATGTTGTCCATCAGGCCGAGATTGGAGAAGGCATCGCGCATCAGGCGGCCGATGAGGAACTCCAGAGACAGATAGTAGACGCGTTTTTCCTTCTGATCGTACGCCTCCTTCGTCGCCTGCATCCAGCGATCGACGATCCGGTCGCGCACGACCTTGATCGAGGCGGTCAGCCAGTCGTACTGGGTCGCAACGGTGGTATCCTTGCCGACCCGGTATTTGAGGGCCACCAAGACTTCACGTGCGAGTGTCTTGGGATCAGGATTTTCGAGCAGTGGAGGAAGGGGTTCGGATGTCATCGCGCTCGTCATGATGCCTCTCGTGCGGTTGCCATGATCATACCGGCTTTCATCGCTCCTCCCAGCCCATGCTAGCTGATACCGCTATATATTCAATCGATTTAAACAAGCCCGAACCGGCACGCCCCCTGCGGCAATTTGGCAATTCGCAAGTGTGACGCGCCAAGACGGTCGCGCGATGCGCTTCAAATTCCTGTTCCGTGCTTGCCGTGCCGCCAACCCTCCAGCACTTGGGCGACATGTATCAGGCCGCCAGCGCTGCCTCGGGCGGAACCTTTGCTCCGGTCATGAAGGCCACGGCATCGGACATCGTATATTGCTTGGGATCGATGACGCAGAGGCGACGGCCGAGCCGGTGGATGTGAATGCGGTCGGCCACTTCGAACACATGCGGCATGTTGTGCGAGATCAGCACGATCGGCAGGCCGCGCTTCTTGACGTCGAGGATCAACTCGAGCACGCGGCGGCTTTCCTTGACGCCAAGGGCGGCCGTCGGCTCGTCCATGATCACCACACGACTGCCGAAGGCGGCCGCGCGCGCCACCGCAACGCCCTGCCTCTGGCCCCCCGAGAGCGTTTCCACAGCCTGGCTGATGTTCTGGATGGTCATCAGGCCAAGCTCGGTAAGCTTGTCGCGGGCGCGCTTTTCCATCGCCGGACGGTCGAGCATACGCAGCCAATCGCCCAGAAAACCCGGTTTGCGGATCTCGCGGCCAAGGAACATGTTATCGGCGATCGAGAGCGCCGGCGACAGTGCCAGATTCTGGTAGACGGTCTCGATGCCGGCTTCGCGTGCCTCCATCGGCGATTTAAAGGCGACGGGTTTGCCTTCAAGCCGGATCTCGCCTTCGTCGGGCACGGCCGCGCCGGAAATCGCCTTGATGAGCGACGACTTGCCGGCGCCGTTGTCGCCGATGACGGCGAGGATTTCGCCGGGATAAAGGTCGAAGTCGGCATTGTCGAGGGCGGTGACACGGCCATAGCGCTTGATCAGGCCACGCGCGGTGAGGATGGGTTCCTGGGTCATGGTCATGCCGACACCTTTCTGATCCATTGGTCGACTGCCACGGCGCCGATG
>NZ_RZPW01001050.1:0-1673 GCF_003998455.1 Mesorhizobium sp. M7A.F.Ca.CA.001.08.2.1
CAGAGGACCTTGTCCGAGCTTTTCATGTCGCTCGCCTTCGTCCCCTTCGGACCCTACCCCATCTTGTATCCGACGTGGACCTTGCTGGTAATCGTCGAATTCAGCCTGATCATCGCAGCTTTCCAACTCGTCAGCGTGAAATATGGGATCCTCTATTCCGCCGCCTTCGCGGTTCTTCTTGCGGTCGCGGGCGAGACATCAGGCATTGAGAACCCCATTTTCGTATTTTACACCAATCCGATCCTGATCGATTTCGCTTTCGGCATCGTCATCTTCAAGCTTTCCAACTCCGGGCTGTTCCCTTTCAAACTGCCGTGGAGCGGGGCCGTTACCCTCGCGGCGGCGGCAGTCGCCTTCGGAGCCTTAGCAGCAGTCTTGCGTCCTTTCTGTTGGCCGGCGCTGCCCCGTCTCCTCGCGCTCGGCATGCCGATGTCGGTCCTGTTGCTGGGGGTTGTCGCTCTGGAGCAGCTCGGTGTCTTCAGCGACTCCAAGCTCTTGAACTTTCTCGCCAAATGCACTTATGCGATCTACTTGCCCCACTGGTTCGTGGCTATCGTATCCGAGAAGCTCGTTGCCGAAAGCGGAGATTCGGCGCGGCTCGCCTCGGTGCTGTTGTTCGTGACGCCCATGGCCGTCACCTGCGTTTCGGTGCTGGTTTATCTTTTTGCTGAAGTGCCGCTGACCCGATATCTCTCCGGCCGCTTCACAGGCAGCTGAATGAGACGGAGAGGCTGGCGATGAGGTTGCACCTGCCCCTACGCCTTTGGTCGATTGTCATCCCCTAGCCTTTTAGACGGCATGACCTTCCAGCCGATTTGTTGGAGGATGGGCCTGGAAACCAAGTCTTTGTCCTCGATCGTGGCGTGGTGCCTGTGCTGGCCCACATCAGGTCGCTCCGATAACCGAGGCGACCAATCAGGTAAGGGGAGCCTGTGCTGATGCCCAGCATCAATGTAGTCATACCCTGCTACAACGCTGATCGGTTCCTCGCGCAATGTATACGCAGTGTGCTTTCGCAAGGCATCGACGATCTCCGGATTGTTGTTATCGATAACGCGTCAACAGACGACAGCGTGGAAGTGGCACGCCGACTTGCCGCCCAAGACAGCCGGGTTGAAGTCGTGTGCCACGCCAGGAATGTAGGGCCAATTGCGTCCTTCAACGAAGGCGTCGAGCTTGCGCGAGGAGACTACTTCATCCTTTTGTGCGCCGACGATCTCCTGACAGACGGCTCGCTCCAACGCGCCGTTGATGTCCTCGAAAGCAATCCTGGGGCTGCTTTCGCCATAGGGTCTGATCTCAGCATGATCGAGGGGAAGGATTTTGCCGAACCAAGTCAACCAGATGGATGGCGCGTAACGGCGGGTGCCCGGTTCATTGAAGACTGTTGTCGTCATCTGGGCCATCTGGGAGTGTCCCTGGCCTTGGGAGCGGTGCTGGTCAGGATGACTGCGCAAAAGGCGGTGGGTCACTACCGTGCGTCACTCGCGCACGCGCCCGATTTGGAGATGGTGCTTCGCCTCGCGCGGTTGGGTTCAATCGTGGAATTCGAGGGCGCGCTCGGTATCCGACGCGTGCATGCAGCACAAATAACGGTGGTCCACTTTTCGGACAAATTAACGCAATTGAAAGAACGAGAGGCGGTATTCGCCCGCTTCTTCTCGTGCGAAGGC
>NZ_RZPW01001051.1:0-1673 GCF_003998455.1 Mesorhizobium sp. M7A.F.Ca.CA.001.08.2.1
GCTGCTCGTTGGACCGGGTCTGGACCGCCCTGGTATAGTCGACCGAGAAGCCGATGGCGGTGATGATGGGCGCCAGCATGAAAACAAACAACGGGCCCATCGAACCGTCATGGGAACGCGCGAACCGGTCTACAATTCAGACGTGGGAGCATTTCTGAGCGGCTCAGACCGCCACCGAGTGCCTGGCTTTGCCGGTTTCAAGATATTTGTCGAACTTCGCTGCGATGCTTCTGACAAAGGGCCGGCTTTCCGCCGGCACGACGAAGCGGTCACCATCAAGTTCAAGCAACCGCGCCGGATCATGAAGGGCCGTGGAACTTGCCTTCAGCAGAAGCCTCTGGCCGGCTTTGCCAAAACGCTCCACCAGCTCGATGGCTGAGAAGGCGAAATCACACATCAGCCTCTCGATGATCCAGCCGCGGACGCGGTCGTCGTCGGAAAGCGCGATGCCGCGGACAGCCGCCAGCCCACCGTCTGAGACCATGCGTCCATACTCCGTGTTCGATGGCATATTCTGCACATAGCCTTGGCGAAATTGACTGATGGACGATGGGCCGAGGCCGATCAAGGTTTCGCAGCGATCCTCGGTATAGCCTTGGAAATTCCGGCGCAAGCAGCCGGTTCGGGCCGCTACAGCCAACGCATCGTTGGGCTTGGCGAAATGGTCGAAGCCGACGGGCTCATACCCCGCGTTCAGCATAAGACACGCGGCCAGTTGTGATTGAGCAAGGCGCTGTGCCGGACCAGGCAACCATGCCTCGTCGATCATCGTCTGATGCTTCTTGAACCAGGGTACATGCGCGTAGCCAAACAACGCCATCCGATCCGGTTCCAGGGTCAGTGCCTGCGCGACGGTTGAGGAGACGCTCTCCCTGGTCTGGTGCGGCAAGCCGTAGAGCAGGTCCAGATTGACCGATTCGACGCCGCGCGAACGAACGCCATCGATGACCGCTTTGGTCTGCAAAAAGCTTTGCTCGCGGTTAATTGCCTTTTGTACCTTCAGGTCAAAGTCCTGGACGCCGAGGCTCGCCCGGGTCATGCCGATCTCGGCCAGCGCATCAAGACGGGCGTCGTCCATATCATTGGGATCGATTTCGACGCTGATCTTGGCGTCCGGAAGGAAATCGAAGCTGGACCGCAATGCTTTCCCCAGCACCACCATGTCCTCGGACTTCAGCATCGTCGGAGAGCCGCCACCGAAGTGGACGGCGCGCACGCCAGCCTTGCCGCCGACAATACGGGCAACGGTGGCGATCTCGGCGTGCAACGAGCGGAGATAGGCAGTTACCGGCTCATAGTGACGTGTTTGCTTGGTGTGGCAGGCACAGAACCAGCAGAGTCTGTCGCAGTAGGGAATATGCAGATAGAGTGAAATCTCGTCGCCGTTCTCCAGCGCCTCCAGCCAGCCTCGACAGATAGTGGCATCGACCCCCGGATGGAAATGCGGCGCGGTCGGATAGCTCGTGTAGCGCGGCACGTTCTCGCCAAGTCTGGCAGCTAGTTCCGGTCGCATCTCGCCATTCCTGTGGTTGCATGGCCCGGAAAATGACCGCAACGGCACGCCGATACCTTGATTTCGGTCAAAGCCTTTGCACCGGACAAACTGCCACAAGGCTTTTTCAATGGCCGATGCTTATCTTGCCGATACCCTGGATCCTCGGACGATCGTGATG